>NZ_CALXRN010000027.1 GCF_944390595.1 uncultured Brachyspira sp.
TATCATATAAATAAAAAATTGACAATTGATTTTATATGTGATATAATTTTAAATAGCATTTTTTTGGAGTATAAAATTGAAAGAGTTTGCTATTTTAGAAGAAAAAATTAAAGATTTTTTAGATGAATACCAAACAGTATCATCAGATAATAAAGAATTATTACAAATAATAGACAAATTAACAAAAGAAAAAGAACAAGCTATTAATGAACTAAATCAAATAAAAGAAAATCTCTCTTCTATAAAAGAAGAAAAAACAATACTTGAAGCTGATAAAAGAAATGTAACTGATAATTATAACTCTATAAAAGAAGAAAAAGATAATCTAATAAAACAGTTAGAAGCAACTAGAATAGAAAGAGATTCTTTAAAATCTAATTTGGAAAGTATTGAAAAGGATTCTGAAACATTAATAGAAGAAAATGATAATATAAAAAAAGCACTAGAAAATGCCAATAAAGCTATAGAAACTCTTACAAAAGAAAATGAACAGTTAAAAGAAAATCTAAGCATTCTTATAGAAAAAATAGATAGTGTAAGAAAATCAAATAATATACAAAAAACTCATAATCAAATAAAAGAAGCTGAAATTAAGAAAGAAGAAATAAATAATGCTGAAGAAGTGAAAGCAGCAGAAAAAGAAGTTAATGCTGTAGAAAATATAGAAGAAGATATGGATCCATTTAGTGATAATTCCAATAACATATTTGACAGTGAATATGAAGAATATAGAGAAAGCTCTTCAGAAATATCTGAAGTAAAAGAAATAAAAAAGCATGAAACAGTAAAAGAGGTCAAAGCAGCATCAAATGTTAAAGTAACAGAAGATGAAGATCCGTTTTCTAATGCATCCGATTCAAGCTGGGATGATGATATAAAAAAAGATGAAAATAAAGCAGTAAAAGAAACAAAAAAAGAAGATGATGAAGAATCTGAAGAACTAAATGAAAATAAAGAAGATAATTACGAATTTGATATAAATGAAGATGATCAATATATGTTTGGTGATGATGATGAAGAAGACTTCTTTTTTGATAATGAATCAAAATAATATAAACAGGTAATAATTATGGATAATTCTTTAGAGGTTACAATATACGGCAGAACTTTAAATATTAAATCTAATGAAGAAAATATAGAATATTTAAAAGAGCTTGCAGATTTTGTAAATGAAAGCATGAATGATATAGCAGAACATTACGGAAGCGGCTATCCAAAAGATACTATAGCAATATTAGCATGCCTTAACATAGCAGACCTTCTAAAAAGAGAGATAGCAAACAGCAAAGCAGGAAAAGATACTCTATCAGCATTAAAAGAAAGCATAGCCTCAAGAAGCAATGAACTTATAAAACTTATAGATGAAACTAAAGAAAATAAATAAAGTTTAAAAAAATCTCTATTAAAAAATTATAAATAAAGGGTAATAAAATGAAGTATAATATAGCATTAACAGGTGCTACAGGAAATATGGGGCTTGAAACTTTAAAACAATTAATGGAAATAGAAGAAATTGAAATTGTAAAAGTTCTAATTAGAAAGGAAAGTGAAAAAGCCGCATACAAATTTAAAAAACAATATGGTAAAAGAATAGAAATTATAATCGGATATATATACGAGAGAGATGACTGTGAAAAATTAATAAAAGACTGCCATTATGTACTTAATTTGGCCGCAGTTATTCCCCCTAAATCAGATAGTTTTCCAAAGCTGGCACATTTAACAAATTATGTAGGAGTAATGCATTTAGTTGATTTAATCGAATCAATGCCGAAAGAAAAACGCCCTAAACTTGTTCATATATCAACAGTTGCTCTTTACGGAAACCGCAATGAAAAACATCCTTGGGGAAGAGTCGGAGATCCTTTATTAATAAGCCCTTATGATGCATATTCCTTTTCTAAATTAAAAGGCGAAAGATATGTACTTGATTCATCATTAGAGCATAGGGCTATAATAAGACAAACAGCAATGCTTCACAGCAGAATGCTTACTGATAATATGAGTGATGGACTAATGTTTCATACTTGTTATAATGCTCCGCTTGAATGGGCAACCGCAAGAGACAGCGGACTTTTAATGAAAAGAATTATTGAAGAAGATATAAAAGGTAATTTAGATAATTATTTTTGGAAAGGTTGTTTCAATTTAGGAAGCAAGGCTGAAAACAGATTAGTAGGTTATGATACATTCAATGACGGATTTAAATTAATTGGAGGCTCTACAAAAAAATACATGAAGCCTAATTGGAATGCTACGAGAAATTTCCATGGCCTCTGGTACTATGACGGGTACAAATTAGAAGAATTATTCTCATATCAAAAAGAATCTGTTATAGATTATTGGAATGAGATAGGAAAAACACATTGGTACTATGCATTTGGAAAAATAGTACCTCCTTCTTTAATATCATTCTTTGCTATTCAAAGGCTGTTATCACACCCTAATTCGCCTACATATTGGAGAAAAAACGGAGAGGACGGTAAGATTATAGCAACATTTGGAAGTTTAGAAAATTTTGATAATCTGCCTAAAAAATGGGAAGATTTTAATTTACTATTTGAAAATAAAGATTTTGAAGGAAATTATATAGATTATAAAGATTTGCTTGATATAAAAAATGCCAAGCTATTAAATCATGGTTATGATGAAAGTAAAAAAGACAGCGAAATAGATTTAGAAGATCTTAAAAAAGCAGCAGAGTTCAGAGGCGGTAAACTTTTAAGCACCAGCATGACTAAAGGCGATTTGCATACAAAATTAAAATGGGCTTGTGCAGAAGGACATGAATTTGAGGCTTCACCATTTACTGTTATAAAAGCCGGACATTGGTGTATGGAATGCATGCCTGATTATACTTGGAATTTTGATATGCTTTCTAAGAAAAATACTTTCTTTGCTCAGGTTTGGTATGATTCGCATAAAAAAGATGAAAATATGCTTTATTATTTCGATGAAGATTTTAAGGCACATTATAAAAAAATAGATTAAATATTTTGAGGTATTAAATAAAAAGGTAATTAATATGTCTGTAAATAAAAAAGCTGTAATATATTGTTTCTCAGGAACTGGAAACACTGAAAAAACAGCTAAAGAATATAAAAAAATATTTGAAGAAAACGGAGTTGAAACTTTACTGTATAATGTAGGCGATAATTTTGATAATATGCCTAGTCCCGAAAATTATGATTATGCAGGGATTGCTTATCCTATACATGGATTTAACGCTCCCTACCCTATTTTTGATTTAATAAAATTATTTCCAAAGCTGGATAATAAGAAGATATTTATTATAAAAACTTCCGGAGAGCCTTTAACAATTAATAATATATCTTCAGAACCTTTAATGGCAAGATTAAAGCCAAAAGGGTATATACTTACAAATGAATATCATTATATAATGCCTTATAATATAATGTTCAGACATACTGATGAATTTGCCGCTAAGATGTGGAAAACAGCTAAGGCTTTATGCGTAATAGAAGCTAATGAAGTTTTAGATGGACAAGAAAGTTTTTTAAAGAAATTTCCGTTCGGAAGATTTATAGCATTTTTATTTAGAATAGAGCATCCTGCCATGAAAGTTAATGGTAATTTATTCAAAGTTAAAAAATTCTGTACGCATTGTAATTTATGTGTAAAAAAATGCCCTGTTAATAACATATACAATGATGAAAAAGGTGATATTAAGTTCAAAAATAAATGTGTAATGTGTACAAGCTGTGCTTTCAGATGTCCTGTTGATGCCATAACTATAGGCATACTAAATGGCTGGAGAGTTAATGGGGTTTATAAATTTGAAAATCCTCCAACAGGTATAAAAAGCAAGCATGATAATTACTGCAAAAAAGCCTATGACAGATATTTTGCAGATGCTGATAAAAAAATACATAATTATGCTGAAAATATCAATGAAGAATATAGAAAAAAATCATATTTCAATAATATAGAAAATTACATAACTTCAATTTGATAATATTTGTTCTAACGCTTTTTTTATAGTTTCCGAAAAACATAAAAAATAGTTTTGGAGCAGAAAACGATGAAGAAGTCATTGTCCATTTTAATAGTCATATTACTAGTTTTTACAATGTCATGTAAAAGACAAAATCAGAATAGTATAGAAGAAAATTATATAAATGAAATAGAAAAGGAATACCAAAATTCCACTAACAATGATGTTGTAATTGAGACAAATAATGGAACAGATAATAACATACCAAGTCAAAATCAAAACAATAATATTTCTAATCCTAATCAAAATACACAAATTAATAATAACATGCCTCCTCAAAAGGATAATACAATTCCAAAAAGAAGACCTATAAAAGCTACTGTAGATACTTTTTACAGCCCTTGGACTTCTAAAGATGACCCTTTGATGATTAGAGAAATTAGAGTTATGATAGCAAATAAAGAATATACTCAGGCTCTAAACTATATTAATAAATTAGATTTTAATAATTTGCCTTCAGATGTTGATATTGGACATTTATATCAATTTAAAGGAATTGTTCATTATTTTCTTTCCAAAAGTAATAAATCTAATATAGCTTTAGCAGATGAATGCTTCAAAAAGGTAGCAGGAATAACTAAAATAGAAAAATTTAAACCTCTATCATTATTATGGAATGGTATGCTGTATCAAACTTATTCTACAGATGAAAACCAGCTTAAAGAAGCTATATCTTTATTTGACAGAGTAATAACAGAATACCCTAGAACAAGATTCGCTAATGACGCTGTATTCTATAAAGCTGTAACTATGAAAAAATTAGGTATGCCTGAAAGTGAATACAACGACTTATTCTTATCAATAGAAAGAGGCGGATTCGTTGATACTCTAGTATTCTCACAAATTATTAATGACTATGTTCCTGCAAACGAATTGGTTAATAGAGAAATGTTAAAATAATAACTTTTAAATAAATATAAAAAACAGCAATATTATTTTATTGCTGTTTTTTTATATAAATTAAAGATTTTCATCCCTAAGTAGATTATTAAATTGATTTCTAGAATAAACTGTTATTTTATCATTATGAGAATCATAACTTTTAGCACTATTACTTAATTTTACAGGTACTATTAAAATTCCATTTTTAGCACCGGATTCATTAACCATGATAAGAAAATCTCTAATCATTAATTCCCCTATCTCAATTTTTTTCCAACGCTTGAACGATATTAAAGTAAGATCCTTTTTATTTCCTTTAACATGATAAGTTAAATAATTCACCTCATCTCCATAATCACTGCTGGTAATATTATCAGTATATTCCTGCCCTATAGAATAAGCCAATCTTGAACGTATTAAATTTTGACATAATTTTTTGAAATCTACTTTATTTAGATTATAGATTTTATCTACTTTTTTTATTATTTTTAAATCCATTTCATTGCTTGGATTACGTTCTATTTTTAATTCTTCTAATATTTTTTCTACATCGATAGTTTTCTCTACAGACATTAATGATAATATATAATCTATATCAATAAATGATCCTTCCCACAAATCAATAGATTTTTCCCAATTTTCAATATCTTCTTTTTCTACATATCTTTCATAATTGTCATTTTTTGAATTATCCAATTTCATTACACTTCTAAGTTTATTAAGCTGAGAAGTTGCCGTGTCTATATCTGATAAATATTTTAATATACCTTTAATATTATAAACTTTAAGTTCAGGTAAATCAAAACTACTTATTGCCTCAAATGATTTTATAGCAAATGGCATATCTTTTAAAAAATATGAATAAAAGCAATAATCCAATATTAAACTATAATAATTTCTATTATAATCTTTAATCTTGTATTTAATATACATTTTATCATACAATTCCTTAAACTTATCATTTTCTGCTAATTTGTACAATATATATAAATGCATTTTATCAATAAAATATAAATGATTTTCATTATTGTTTTCTATAAGTATCTGCTCAATAAAATTTTTAGCAATATTAAGCTCATCCGATAATATGTACATTGATATAAGAGTTTTTTGCAAACTATTCAATTCATTATTGTCAATATTATTTCTATTTTTAACCATTCTCTTATAAAGCTCTTCTAAAAATACAATACATTTTTTATACTCTTTTATTTTAAAGAAAGAAAAAATAGCAACCTTAATACTTTCTATATCAAATTCACTTTTTGAAAGAATTACTCTATTGAAATAATCACAAGCCAATAAATAACTGCTCTCTTTTCCAAGTATGGAAGCCACCTTTATTGCATAATAAATATTATTAGGCTCAAGCTTACTAATCTTTATAGCATATTTGAATGACATTTCTTTATTTGCTATTTTATCATAATAATCCTCAACCTTTTTACATAAATCAATTTCTTCTTTTCCCTGAAAAAAAGATACATTCAAAAGTTCCTCATATCTTTTTAAAGCATTTTCATTCTCACCTATCTCATCTTCAAGCAATGCTAATTGATACATAGACATATAATCTTTAGGATTTTCTGATAGGGCGGATTTTAATTTCTCAATTTTCTTTTTAATATTTCCTGAAACTTTTTTTGAAGATTTATTACTTAGAATTTTTTTTATAAGTAACAAAGAAACAATAAATAATATTAATGCAGCTGCAATGACAATATATATGTAATTCATTTCTGTTATCCTTAAAATAAATATTACAATCTACTATCTCTTAACATATAATTAAATTGGTTTCTAGTATAAACTTTTATCTTATTATTATGTAAAGCATAACTTCTTGCTGTATTTGTAAGCTCTACAGGCAATACCAATATACCATTATTAGCACCAGCTTCCTCAATAAGCATTATAAAATCTCTTAAAATTAATTCTCCAACTTCAGTATTTCTCCAGCGTTTAAAAGATATTAATGTTAAATCTTTCTTATTTTTATTTGAAGCAAAAGCTAAATAATTAACTTCATCCCCATAATCATAAGTTATTGAACTTTCATTATATTCCTGCACTGCAGAATATAATAATTTATTTTGTATTATATCAAAACATATACTCTTAAATGATGCTAAAGTTATATCATATATTCTATCAACTTTTTTAATAGTTTTATTTTCTATGGAAGATGTAGTCTCATCTATATTGCATTCTGATAATATTTTTGCAATATCCATAGTTCCTTCTGCTTCTACCAATGTAAATACATCGTCTATATTATTGAATGAACTTTCCCATAATTTAACACTATCTTCCCAAATATCAATATATGTTTTATTGACATATTTTTCATAATTTTCATGTTTAAATTTTTCATCATTATTTAATTGCATTGAAGTTCTTGATTTTTTTAATTGCTCATAGGCCTTTGATATTTCTAATAAATATTTTATAATTTTATTAAAATCATAAGAAGCAAATTCAGGTGCTTCAAATAATCTTAAATGCTCAAAATAATGAATAGCACTGTTAATATCTTTTATAAAGTAGCTATAAAAAGAAAAATCTAAAATGATATTAATTTTTTCTTTTTCAATATCGCTTATTCTATATTCATTTGAAAGTTTATTATACAGCTCTTCAAAAGCATCATTATCATCTGATTTATATAATATATATAAATATATTCTATTAACAAAAAATTTATAAGATTTATCATTATTAATACTTCTTAACGATAAAATATGTTCAGCAAAACTCCTAGCCGTATTTATTTCATCTGTAACTATATACAATGATAATAATATTTTTTCTACTAATACCATTTCATCATAATCTTCTTCAATATTGCTTATATTTCTGCTAAGTCTTTTATGCAGCTCTTCAAGCAAAGTAATCATTTTTTTATACTCATGACCTACAAAATAACATAAAGAACCTATTTTTAATTCATCTATTTCAAAATCACTTTTATTATTAAGAACTCTATTAAAATATTTACAAGCCAAAGTATAAGCACCTTCTCTTCCTAATATGACAGCAGTCTTTAATGAATAATAATTATCTTTTATATCTAATTGAGATATTTTCAGAACATACTTAAAACTTTCTTCCTCATTACCTAACCTTTTATATATATTCTCTAACTTCTTATATATATTTACCTCTTCTCCTTCAAAGTAGCCTGATTCTATTAATTTTTCATATTTACTCAAAGCATTTTCTAAAAAATTATGCTGCTCTTCAAGGTTGGCCAGCTCATAAAGAGAATTGTAATCAGATGGATTTTCTTTAACTTTTTTCTCAAGATCCTCCATCTTTTTTTTTATGTTTTTAGGTTTATAATAATAGTCATTCTTTTTTAATACAGAATTAAAAAATATAATAATACCTATCACAAATATAATAGATATAGGTACTATAAAAATATAAGTATAAGCATCCATCATACAAAACTTATCTCCGCTAAAATAAAATTATACAAATTTAATCTTTAAAAATGAATTAAACTGACTTCTGGAATAAACTGTTATCTTATCATTATGAGCTGCATAGCTTTTAGCACTATTTGATAATCTAACTGGAAGAACTAATATGCCGCTCTTTGCACCTGACTCATCTACCATAAGCATAAAATCTCTTAAAATTAATTCTCCAATTTCAGTATTTTTCCAGCGTTTAAAAGATATTAAAGTTAAATCTTTTTTACCTTTATTAATATGATAGGCTAAAAAATTAACTTCATCTCCATATTCATAATTAATAATATTATCAGAATATTCCTGTAATATAGAATAAGATAATTTTGTTTGCACTATATTCTGGCACAATTTTTTAAAATTACTATAGCTTAATTTATATATCTTATCTATTTCATTTATATTTCCTACTTTTGCAGTATCATAAGAACTCTTATTAGCATCAAAATCTAATAATATCTTATCAATATCCATAGTCTTTTCTATTTCTGTTAATGAAGTTATATAATCAAGATGAAGGAAAGAAGCCTCCCATAAACCTAAAACTTTTTCCCATGTATCCATAGCATCTTTATCTACATATTTATCATATCTTTCATTTTTATATTTTTCATCATTCAATCCCATTGCACTTCTTAATTTGCTCAGCTGTCCATATGCTTTATTTACTTCTGTCAAATAATTTAATATTTGATCTAAATAATACACACTAAATTCAAGCATATTAAATGATTTTAATATACTGAAATATTTTATAGATGCTGAAATGTCTTTTAAGAAATATGAATAAAATCCAAAATCAAATATAATACTTGCATATTTCCTATTTCCTTTATCTAACTGATAATAAGATATCAATTCCTTATATAATTTATTAAATTTCTCAGTATTAGATAATTTATATAACATAAACATATAAATTTTATTTACATATATTTTATGATTATCGCTCATTAAATCATCAGATAATATTCTTTCAGCAAATGAAATACCATTATTAAGCTCATCAGCAGATACATACATAGATAATAATAATGTCTCTAAATTATCAATACAGCTTCTATCTTTATTTTTATCATTTTTAAACAGATTAAAAGACTTTTTATATAATTCCTCTAAAAATAAAATAGATTTTTTATAATCTTTAATCATAAAAAAAGATAAACTTGCTATTTTTAGTTCATCTATTTCAAATTCATTTTTAGAAACTAATGCCTTATTAAAATAATCGCATGCTCTTTGATAGTTACCTTCTTTACCTAAAATACTTGCTATCTTAATTGAATAATAAATATTATTAGGCTCCAATTTTGATATTATCAGCATATATTTCAAGACTTTTTCTTTGTTGTTTAATTGACTATAGCCGCTTTCAAGTTTTTTATATATTTCTATTTCTTCCGCAGCATCATCAGAAAAATATCTTGCATCTATAAGAGCTTCATATTCTTCTAAAGCAGTTTGTAAGTTTCCATATTCCTCTTCTAATGAAGCAAGCTCACATAGAGAATCTAAATCTTTCACATTAGATGAAACTTTCTCTCTAAGCTCTTCCATTCTTTTTCTTACATTTTTTGAAGTTTTCTTTGGAGAATTATTCTCTTTTTTAGAGAATATATTTTTTATCATAATAATAGTAGCAGATAATACTACTATAAATATGCATGCGATTGCAATGTATAGAATATTATTATTCATAACAATCCTCAACACTATTATTGTAAATATATAATATTATAAAGCATATACAAAAAAATTAAAAGTTCAACAAAATATTAATATTAATTTTAATTTAATTATCTAATTACTTGACTTTAATAACTAATATAGTATATTTTTCTATCATTACAAAATAGGAGTAAATAAATGAAAAAAATTATTGCTTTATTAATTGCCATATCATTGACAGCAATTTTTATTGTTTCTTGCAAAACTCAAGAAACATCTTCTGAAAATTCAATAACTGTAATGGTACCGGATTGGGCCGTGCCTTCTGATGAAATGCTTAATGCTTTCAAAGAAGAAACAGGAATTACAGTTAATATGAATGTTATAGCTTGGGAAAATATAAGAGATAAAATATCAATTGCTGCTGCGGGCGGAACTGCTGCCGCTGATGTTGTTGAAGTTGATTGGTCTTGGGTAGGAGAATTTAACAGTGCTGATTGGCTTGAACCTATAGAATTAACACAAGAAGAAATTGATGCTATGCCTTCAATACAGCCTTTCATAATAGACGGAAAAGTGTTAGCCCTTCCTTATGCTAATGATTTCCGCTTAGCTTATTATAATAAAAAACATTTTGAAGCTACAGGCATTGCTGAAGCTCCAAAATCTTGGGATGATGTTTATGCTGCTTTAAAAGCTATAAAAGCTGCTGGTGTAACTAAATATCCTTTCTCTATGCCTTTGAACGCTGATGAATCTTGTACTACTTCATTAATATGGATGGCTTATTCAAAATATGGTATAGTATTTAATGAAGACGGAACTTTAAATAAAGATGCTGTACTTGGTGCTTTACAATTTATTAATCAAATGGTAAATGTTGATAATTTAATAGACCCTGCTTGTAAAACTTCTACAGGTATGGATGCTTACAGAAGAATAAATTCAGGAGAGGCTAGCTTTATAGTAGGACCTACTTCATTTGTAAGCAGAGTACAAGATACAAATGAATCTCAAGTTGTAGGAGATGTCATACCTATATTGCTTCCAGGTGCTACAGGACCTTCTCCAAAAACTTTTGCTCTTCCTGAAGGAGTAGGAGTTATAAAATTATCTAAAAATAAAGAAGCTGCTATGAAATTTGTAAAATGGTTTAATTCTCCTGAAATACAAAAACAATTAAACTATGTACAAAATACTATGCCTACAAGAACTTCTGTTATGGAAGAACTTATTAATGAAGGCAAACTTAAAAATACAGGAGCTTTGCTTGAAGAGTCAACTTTAATATCAAGTCCTTTCCCTAAAGGTGTTCCTAGCTACTATTCAGAAATGACTACAGCTATATTTAATGCTGTTAATGAAATGGTTTTAGGAACAAAAACTCCGGAACAGGCTTTTGATACAATGGATGCAAAAATAAAAGAATTAGCTGCTAGATAATTTCATAAATATAATTTTAATAGGGTATTACTTTTTAGTAGTACCCTTTTTTATTATTTTATTAACTATCAAAGAATTATTGATTTGACAAATTTTAATAGTTTAAGTATATTTGTATAAAAATTACAAAATATTTTTGGATTATGAAAAAGAGTAAAGTTTTACCATATATATTAATATTACCGGCATTTATAATAATGTCTGTTTTTGTATTATATCCTATAATAGTAACATTCTTTTATAGTTTAAGAAAAATGAAATTAACAGCACCAAATGATACATCGTTTATAGGATTTGATAATTATATTGCAACTTTAAAATCATTTGACTTTTGGTATTCTCTGCAAAACAGTATAATGATAATGATTATAGTTATAATTATATGCGTATTATTCGGACTTTTATCTGCATTAATTTTAGATGTTGACAGTAAATTAAAAAATATATTAATGGCTATAGCTGTCATACCTTGGGCATTGCCTCCTGTAGTAAACGGTATACTTTGGAAATGGATATTTTATCCTGGATACGGATTTTTAAACAAAATTTTGTATAATCTCAATATTATAGAAGAGCCAATACAATATTTATCAAACAGATATTCTTTAATGCTTATTGTAGGAATAGTTATAGCATGGCGTAATATACCATTTTGCACTATAGTTTTATTATCATCAATAAGAGCCATACCTGATTCTGTATATGATGCTGCCAGTATAGACGGAGCTAATAGATTTCAAATGTTTATAAGAATAACATTGCCGCTTTTAATGCCGGCATTAGGAATAATATTAACATTTACATCCATATCTGCTATTAATGTATTCGATGAAGTTATATCAATATCCGGCTACAGTAATTTAGGAAAAACTATACTGCTGGAAGACTATATGATAACTTTTTCATTTTTGGATTTTGGACGCGGAAGTTCTTTAACATATTTAGTTATGATTACAGCTGGTGTTTTAGGAATGCTTTATATAAGAGCTATGTCTAAAAAAATTGAATATATATAAAAATTAATAAAAAGTGAATAAAATGAAAAGAAAAAATAAAAGAGTAAATTTATTGTACTATATATCTGTAATATTTTTTGTAATGATAGTATTAGGTCCTATTATATGGGCTATAATTGTAAGTTTTACCCCAGAATATGAAATGTTTAAAAACACATCAACTTTTCTGCCGAAAGAACCTACAATAGATAATTATGTCAAACTATTTACTGCATCTGACAGACAATCAAAAATGTTTTTTGTAGGAATAATGAACTCAATCAAAACTGCTTTCATAACAATATTTTTATGTTTGCCTTGTTCAATACTATGTGCTTATGCAATATCAAAAATGAAATTTAAGGGCAGAAAGGTTGTAAAAACAATAATACTTATATCCATGGCTATTCCTGCATTTACAACTATTATACCTCTTTATAGAATGTTCTCATTGATGTCATTGCTTGATAATTTATTTTCTCTATCGCTTATATATGTAACATCATTTTTACCTATAAATACTTGGATGATTTCAAACTATTTTGATACAATACCTTCAGATATAGAAGAAGCAGCATATATAGACGGATGCAATGAAATAGATGTATTATTTAGAATAATGCTTCCAATATCTGCCCCAATCATTATGTCTGCCTTTTTACTTGTCTTTTTAATGTCTTGGGGTCAATTTCAAATACCTCTTATATTAGCAAGCTCTGCCGCAACAAAACCGATATCAATAGTAGCGTCTGAATTTGTATCAAAAGATAGCATACAATATGGAATAACAACAGCAGCCGGACTTTTAGCAATATTTCCTCCTGCTTTATTAGCAATAATATTTAGGAAATTCTTAGTACGAGGAATGACAGGCGGAGCTACAAAATAGCATAAATTTGATACATCATACAAACTTAATTTTGAAAATATTGACTTTTTAAATATATTGTGTATAATATGGTTTGGAAATAATATATTTAAGGTTATTTTTTTATTGTGTTTGGTAATTTAACAAAATCTATATCCGGCGTATTCTCTAAAATACGCGATAAAAAAGTTTTGTCTGATAAAGATATAACAGACAGCCTTATAACTATTAAAGAAGCGCTTTTATCTGCCGATGTATCCTTAGAAGCTGCTAATAAATTTTTAGAAGAAGCTACTAACAGAGCTATAGGAAAAGAAAAATTAGAAGGCGTTGATCCTGCTAATCAATTCATAGCAGATGTGCATGATACATTAGTTAATATGATAGGAGAAGGCGAAAGCGGGTTAAAACTAGAGCCTGTTGAAAAAACTACTATCACACTCCTTTTCGGTTTACAAGGTTCCGGTAAAACTACAACTTCTGCCAAATTAGCTAAATATTATAAAGATAAAAGACGCGTTATGCTTGTAGGTCTTGATATTCACAGACCGGCAGCTATGGAACAGCTTGCAGTTTTAGCCCAAGAGGTAGGAGTTCCATATCATATAGACACTAAAGAAAAAAAAGCATATAAAATACTCAAAAAAGCTCTTGCTATAGCCAAAAAAGAGCAGTACAACATGATACTTGTTGATACAGCCGGACGTTTGGAAATAGACGATGAAATGATGCTTGAACTTAGACGTGTTGTAAACTCTGCTAATGTTACAGAAAAGTTATTGGTTGTTGACTCCACAGCAGGTCAAAGTGTTTATGATGTTGCAAAAAATTTCCAAAGCAACATAGGAATAGACGGAGTAATACTCACAAAATTTGACTCAGGTACAAGAGGCGGTGCTGCATTATCTCTTAGATATGCAACAGGTTCCTCTGTAAAATTTGTGGGAACAGGTGAGCATTTAGAAGATATAGATGTATTTGATCCTAAAAGAGTAGCAGGTCAGATACTTGGTATGGGAGATATAGTTAAATTAGTAGAAAAAGCCCGTGCCGCTATAAGCGAAAAAGAAGCACAGGAAATGCTTCAAAAAGTTATAGAAAATAATTTTGATTATAACGATTTCCTAAAACAGATAGAAGCTACTGCCAAAATGGGCGGTATAAGCAAAATGACTTCTATGCTTCCCGGAATGGCAAATATAGATACAGAACTATTAAACCGTGAAGAAGAAAAATTTAAAAAGTATAAGGCTATTATACAGTCAATGACTAAAAAAGAAAGACTAGCCCTATTTCCTTTAAATAACTCAAGAAAAATGAGAATATCTAAAGGAAGCGGTCAAAGTGTTTATGATGTAAATCAGTTGATAAAACAATTTACTATGATGAAAAACATGATGGGCAGCACTAAAAAGATGGATAAGCTCGCAAAATCCTTAGAGGGTATGGGTATGTCTATAGATGATTTAAATAAATTAATGTAATAAACTTGGAGGAAAAAAAAGGTGGTAAAGTTAAGATTAAAACGTATAGGTCGCAAACATGAGCCTCATTATCGTATTGTAGCAGCAGATGCTCGTTTTCCACGCGATGGTCGTTTTATTGAAGAGTTAGGTTGGTTCAATCCTAAAGCTAAAGATGTCCTATATAAGTTAAATGTTGATAGTGTAAAAAAATGGCTTTCTAACGGAGCACAGCCGACTTATGTAGTAAAAAGTATTCTTGTTAAAGAGGGTTTGATGGAGAAAGATAAAGGTGCTCCTCTTGAACGCAAAAAGAGAAAAGCATTGAAAAATCCTGAAAAAAGACGCAAACATCGTAAACAAGCTAAGCCTGAATCAAGTGAGGCTTAATTTACGTCTTATAATATATAAAGGAGTGTGCTATGACGGAAGAAAAAGAGCTTATTGAGTATTTAGCTAAAAAGTTGGTAGATGAGCCTGAAGGTGTAAGTGTTAAAGTTATTGAGGGTGAGAAGAGTACGATTCTGGAATTGAAAGTAAACCAAAGCGACATAGGTAAAATTATAGGTAAAAGAGGTCGTATTGCTCATGCATTACGCACTATTCTTTTTGCAGCTTCCATGAAAAGTGGTAAACGTGTAATGCTTGAGATTATTGACAATTGATTATTTTTTATGCAA
>NZ_CALXRN010000028.1 GCF_944390595.1 uncultured Brachyspira sp.
ATCCACTTAATACCTCTAATTTTAATAAGAATCCTATTATATAATTATATCATAGGGCATTTTTATAGTCAACATATATTTTTGATAGGAATAATATATTAAATATTTTTAATAATATATAGAAAAACTAAATACCATAAAATGACTTTATACAATCAGCTGTAATATCTATATCATTAGGTGTAATTCTCTTATGTTCCTCACGTCTGAACCATGTAAGCTGTCTTTTAGCAAAATTTCTAGTGCGTTTTTTGATAAGTTCAATGGTTTCTTCTAAATTCAAAGAATCATTAACAATATAATCATAGCATTCTTTATAACCTATAGCCTGCATAGATGTATTAGAATTATTAACTCCCATATCAATAATTTTTTTAACTTCATCAAGCAAACCTTTTTGAAACATTAAATCAACTCTTTTATTTATATTATCATAAAGAGTCTCTCTTTCAATATCTATAATGCAGCTTAAATATTCTAAATCAACAACAGGTTTTCTAGTTTTTTTAAGATCCGAAAATTTTTTACCTGTATTATAATACACCTCTAAAGCCCTTACAACACGTCTGCTGTTAAATCTGTCTATATTTTCTGCTGCCTCTTTGTCTTTATCTAATAGTTCTAAATACAAACTCTCTAATCCGTATTTATCTATTCTATCATAAAGCTCTTTTCTAATCTTTTGAGAACTATCTTTATTATCATTTTCTTCTTCAAATATACCGTATTTAATGGCATCTATATAAAATCCGGTACCGCCTACACCAAATATTATTTTATTATCATCTATATTAGATATTACATCTTTAAATATATCAAGATAATCTTTTATATTAAAATTAACAGTAGGTTCAAGGATATCAACCATTTTATAATTATATTTGCTTATTTCTTCTGCCGATGGTTTGGCAGAGCCTATATCCATATATTTATAAACCTGTATCGAGTCTATAGAAATTACGGCGGAATTATTATTGAAATATTTATCTATTAAGTTATGTACAAAACCGCTTTTTCCGGAGGCAGTAGCTCCGGATATAAATACAATTTTCTTCACTTTATTTATTCATCTTTCTTTTTTGAAGCTCTTTTCTTTTTTTAGGCTTATCCTCTTCTTCATCATCATAATCATCATACATATCGTCAGAATCATCAATATCAGCTGAAACATATTCAACTTCATTATCTTCAACTACTGTTTCCTCTTCTGTAGAATATTCAGATTCATTATATTCAATTTCAGAATGTTTAAAAGGTGCTTCTTCATCAACTATCATATCAACACCTTCTTCATATTCATATTTAATTTTACCATCTAATATATTTTTCATAACAGTAGGAATATATTTTCCACCTCTGTATTTAGTTTCACCTTTTAATAAAGTTCCGCCGTTTTTAGCTAATTCTATCATAGCTCTGCTCAATTCATAACGGTTGCCTCTATATTCTATAAGCTTTTCCAACGGTATTATACCCATATATTAAACTCCATTATATAATTTTATAATTTTGAATTTATAGCTTCTTCAAGCTCTTTATAAGCCTTTTCTATATCATCATTTTCTATAATAATATCAAATTTATCTTTGAATGATATTTCTCTTTTAGCATTCCATATTCTAGTTTTAATACTTTCTTCTGTTTCTGTACCTCTTGCTTCCAATCTTTTTTTAAGATCTTCTATTGAAGGAGGCATTATAAATATATAATTTGCTTCTATTTCTTTACTCTTAAGATATAAAGCACCTTGAATATCTATATCAAGTATTAAAATATTATCTTCATTATCTGCTTTTTCTAACTCTTTAAATGCGGTTCCGTAATAATTATCATGAACATTAGCCCATTCTATGAAATCGCCATCCGATATCATTTGTTCAAATTTTTCTTTGTCTACGAAATAATAATCTTTACCATCAACTTCGCCTGATCTTGGTTCTCTAGTTGTATAAGAAACACTAAATGAAGCGTTAGGATGATTAGCCATATATTTTTTTATTAGAGTAGTTTTACCTGCAGCTGAGGGAGCTGTAATAACAACAATATTGCCCATAATACACCAAATATAGAATTACGATTAAGTATAACATAATATAAAAAAGATTTCAAGTTCTATTGATAAAACAAATAAAATTTATTTCGGCATAAAACTATTATTTAATTGATATTTATTTGTTTTGATGTATAATAGTCGAAGTTTAAAGTAACAAGGAGTAAATTTTTATGTCGGATATTAGAGTTCGTTTCGCTCCATCTCCAACTGGTTTTTTACATATAGGAAACGCTAGAACTGCATTATTTAATTGGCTGTATGCCAAAGCTATAAATGGTAAATTAATTCTAAGAATAGAAGATACTGACCAAGAAAGAAGCACTAAAGAAGCTGTTGATATGGCTATAAAATCATTAAAATGGCTTGGAATAGATTGGGATGAAGGTCCTGAAGTAGGCGGAGATTATGGTCCGTATTTTCAATCTGAAAGACTTGATATATATAAGAAATATACTGAAAAACTTATGGAAGAAGGAAAGGCATATTATTGTTTCTGTACTTCTGAGGAATTAGAAAAGAAATCTAATATGCAGAAAACTCTTAATCAGCCTATTATATATGACGGCAAATGTAAAGATATACCATTAGAAGAAGCTAAAAGAAGAGTGGCAAACGGAGAACCTGCTAAAATCAGATTCAGAGTTCCTAAAAATCAGGTTGTTACATTTGATGATTATGTAAGAGGCATCGTAAAAACAAACAGCGATGAAATAGGAGATATTATTATAGTAAGAGAAAACGGCTTCCCTACTTATAATTATGCTGTTGTTATAGATGACATGCTTATGAAAATTACACATGTTATAAGAGGAGAAGACCATATATCAAATACTCCTAAGCAGATACTTATATATGAGGCATTAGGTTCAGAAGTACCTAGATTTGCTCATACTTCATCAATACTTGGAAACGACAGAAAAAAATTATCAAAAAGACATGGCGCTGCTACTTTAATGGAATACAAAGATGAAGGATTCCTTCCTCAGGCTATGAGAAACTTCCTTGCTCTACTTGGATGGACTCACCCGGAAGCTATGGAAACTATGGTTGATGATGATATGATTAAAGCATTCAAATTGGACAGATTCTCAAAAAGTCCTGCTATTTTTGATACTGCTAAATTAAGACATTTAAATGCTTGGCATATAAAAAATACAAATTTAGATGAAATTACAGAACTTTTTATACCATATCTTGTTAATGGCGGATTTTTAAAAGAAAACTATACTGAAGCTGAACATGCTTGGGCTAAAAAACTTGTTTCTGTTATAAGACATAATTGTGTAGTTTTATCAGATATAGTAAAATATGTACCTGTTTTCTTTGAAAATGATTTTGAACTTACAGATGAAATGAAAGAACTTGTAAATAAAGAAGAAAGTAAAAACTTACTTAAATTTATAAAGAATGATATAGAAAGTACTGATGAAATTACAGATGAATATATGAAAGCCCTAATCAAAAAGGCACAAAAAGAAACTGGATTAAAAGGACCTAACCTATATCACCCTATACGCTATGTATTAACAGGCAGTGCGGCAGGAAGTGAACTATCTCATATATGTGAACTTTTAGGTAAAAAAAGTGTTCTTTATAGATTATCTAAATACATTTAAAATAATTATATGGGGATAAAAAATGGTAAATGGTAAACCTTTGATACTAGCTGTGGATGATGAAGAGCCTATAAGGAATCTTATAACATATACTTTTGAACCTCATAATCTTGAAGTAATTACAGCAGAGAATGGTAAATCAGCAATAACTATACTAGAACACAATCCTGTTGATGTTATTATCACAGATTTATTAATGCCTTCTATGACAGGACTTGCATTAATAAGAGAAATGAAAAAGAGAAAAAGTTCAATACCTATAATCATTATAACCGCTTATGGAAATACAGAAATGGTTAAAGAGATTATTGCAGAGGGAGTATTCAGACTTATAGAAAAACCTCTTGATTTCGATGTATTAGTACCTATAGTTCAAGAAGCTATAGAATACAAAAATAATAAAGAATAATTATTTATAATATTAATATATTAACTGCAAAATTATAAGATTCTATTTCAATAACTTGATATAAAATCTTATAATTTTTCTTTTATATACTGTGTTCAAAATATTATAAAATATACCAAGTTGATCCAAATATATCAAATGAAAATCTTTATAATGATTTTAAATATAAATAATTATATTGATTATAATATGACATAAAGATTAATTCATAAAATAACAAAGTTAAAATACTGCCGGATTATGACAATTTTGACTATAATATGTCTTATAACAGAACAATCAAAAAATATAAAAAACATTAAGAGAGCAGTAATTTATCGCTTAAAGCACCTTCTTCTGTTTCAAATTTCTTGAGTAAGTCAGATATCTCTAATGATTTCTTCTCTTCGCCTGCAACATCATATATTATATGTCCGTCATTCATCATTATAAGTCTGTTCCCGTAATGAATAGCATCTTTAATATTATGAGTAACCATAAATGCTGTAAGCTTGTCTTCTCTAATTATTTCTTCTGTAAGGTCTAATACTCTTTTTGCTGTTTTTGGGTCAAGTGCCGCAGTATGTTCATCTAATAGTAAAAGTCTTGGTTTTTTAAGAGTAGCCATAAGAAGAGTTAATGCCTGTCTCTGTCCACCTGATAAAAGCCCTACTTTTGACTGAAGCCTTGTTTCAAGTCCTAAATCAAGTCTTTTTAATTTTTCAACGTATTCTTCACGCTCTGCCTTAGTTATACCCCATCTTAAAGTTCTTCTTTTACCTTTTCTTTTAGCAAGTGCCAAATTTTCTTCTATACCCATATTAGATGCAGTACCAACCATAGGATCTTGGAAAA
The DNA here is from genome assembly GCF_944390595.1 of uncultured Brachyspira sp. Taxonomy (GTDB): domain Bacteria; phylum Spirochaetota; class Brachyspiria; order Brachyspirales; family Brachyspiraceae; genus Brachyspira. The sequence goes on from NZ_CALXRN010000028.1 coordinate 4,913, forward strand.
CTCTGCCGAAAAGTCCTGCTCTTGCATACTCTTTCTTATCCGTAATATCTACTCCATCAACTGATATAGTACCATAATCTACTTCATAAACTCCGGCAATCAAATTCAAAAGAGTGGATTTTCCTGCTCCGTTTCCGCCTATAACTGTAACAAAATCTCCGTCATTTAATTTAAGGTTAACACCCTTAATAGCTTTTTTTTCTGTAATTGTACCTTTATTGAATGTTTTATAAACTTCTTTTAATTCCAACATAATATTCTTCCTATATTACCCTTTTCTTTTGCCGCCTACAACTCTGGTAACCTTTCTATTTAATACAGGCACTGAAAGAGCAATAGCAACTATTATAGCTGTAAGAAGTTTTAAATCTGTAGCTTTTAATCCCAATTGAAGAACTATAGCTATTATTATTCTATATATAATAGAACCCATTACAACAGAAGCAAGCTTGTACCAGAATGAGAATCTGTTTCCAAATACAACCTCACCTATTATAACAGAGGCAAGTCCTATAACTATAGTACCTGTTCCCATACCCACATCAGCATATCCCTGACTCTGAGTAACCAAAGCACCGGATAAAGCAACCAATGCATTTGATATCATAAGTCCTATTATTTTCATAACATTAGTATCTACACCTAATGCCCTAATCATTCTTTCATTATTTCCTGTAGCTCTTATAGCACAACCCATCTCAGTACCGAAAAACCAGTACATTATAGCTATGATGATTACAGAAAATATAAATCCTACGAGCAAATCGGATAATACTTTATTTAAAGATAAGAAATTTTGTATTATAGTTAAAGAAGTATCCATTCCTAAAAGCGGTATATTAGGCCTGTTTCCCATAACTCTAATATTAATAGAATATAAAGCTATCATAGTAAGAATACCGGCTAATATACCAGGAATTTGTAATTTTGTATTCAAGAAACCTGTTGCAAATCCAGCCAAAGAGCCTGCTAAAAATGCAAAAAACAAAGTGATAAAAGGATTCATACCGTTAGAAATGAGCATAGCACTCACAGCACCTCCCAATGCAAAGCTGCCGTCAACTGTCAAATCAGGAAAATCCAATACTTTAAATGTTATATAAACACCAAGCGTCATTACACCCCAAATTATACCCTGAGATGCTGCACCTTGTATTGCAAGTAAAAGCCCTTCCATAAAAAATGTTCCTCTGCACTATTATTTTTTATACTCTATTATTTTTATAAAATTATTATTTATTTTTGATATAATGATTCCGGTATAGTAATACCTATACTATTAACCATATTAGTATTTACAACTAAATCAAACTTTTTTAAAGTTTCTATAGACATTTCACCAGGTTTTTTAATACCTTTTAATATAATTACAGCCTGAGAAGCTGTTAATTTTCCAAGTTCATAATAACTTATAGCATAAGTAGCAGTACCCCCAAGCATAGTCATACCGCCCTCTCCGCAAACTACAGGAAGTTTAGCAGGCTCTGCAACTAATGCAACTGTAGCCATGCCGGCTGCTATCATATTATCAGTTGGTGTATAAATAGCTTCTACTTTTCCTATCAAACTTTGAACCACCTGCTGTATTTCATTAGCACTTGTTACTGTAGCATCTATATATTTTAATCCCATAGAATCTAATTTCTTTTTAGCTATATCCATTTGAAATACTGAATTCTGCTCGCTTGAACAATATAAAAGCCCTACTGTTTTTAAATTAGGAGTTATTTGATTTAATAGTTCTATTTGTGTTTCTACCGGAGTTAAATCAGAAGTTCCTGTAACATTTCCGCCAGGAGTTTTATTATTAGCTACTAAATTAGCTGCTGCCGGATCAGTAACTGCTGTAACAAGTATAGGTATATCTTTTGTCATATTTGCCACAGCCTGTGCCGCAGGTGTTGCTATTGCCAATATTAAATCACTTTTATCATTAACAAATTTTTGACCTATAGTAACACAATTAGCTTGTTCTCCCTGAGCATTCTGATAATCTATAATAATGTTTTTACCATCCTCATATCCTGCCTCTTTAAGACCATCAACAAAACCTCTGTAAGAAGCATCTAAAGCATCATGTTCAATTAACTGTAAAATTCCTATTTTAAATACTTTATCAGATGATTCTGTATTAGAAGTTTTTGATGAACATGAAATAAAAATTAATGATATTATAATTAAAAAAGAATATAGATACTTCATAAATAAACCCCTATATTAAAAAAAATTATTAAAAACTATATATAGTAATTATACTACATAAAATAATAATGTCAATTAAGATATTGAGATATCAAAATAAAATTAATTAATTATTAGTTTTATCATTTGAATTTATTATAAAATCTGAAACTTCATTGGATAAATTCTCCATAAACAATATTCTTGAGTTTATGGCATTAACAAAATAATTATAAAAAACAACAGATGGAATTGCAATAATAAGTCCAGCTGCTGTTGTAAGAAGTGCATTAGCAATACCTCCTGCTAAAGCTGTAGGCTTTCCGCTTCCAACAACAGATATAACCGCAAAAGATTGTATCATGCCTAATATAGTACCTAATAAGCCAAGCAAAGGAGCTACTGTAGATATTGTTGAAAGAGTTGAAATAAATCTTTCTAATTTCGGCAATTCTTTGTTAGATTGGCTTTGCATAAATTCTTTAGGCATATTAGTATTTTTTAATCCTGAGATGATTATATTGGATAAAGGAGTTTTATTAGTTTCGCATAATGCAATAGCTGCTTTTATTTCATTATCTTTAACTAAAGAAATTATCTTTGGAGCTAATGAATCATCCTGTGCTTTTATTCTTGTAAAATATATAAATCTATCAATTATTATTGTAAGTGCCAATACTGAAGATATAATTAAACCAATCCAGCAAACTGTCATAGCTGAATTAAGCAAACTATCTGAATTAAATATACTATCCATCTATAAAATGCCTCATAAAAATATAAAAATTATTACAGTTAGTTAAAACATTATAATTGTAAGAATATAAAAAATCAATAATTATAACTTATATTTTATGAATATTTTAAAGCTTAATAATTAAAATTTATAATAATTCAAACTCATATTTTATTTTAGATCTGATTTTATCTCTTAATTTTTTTGATGGAATTATCCAAACTATAAAATCTATAATTTTATTTATTTTTCTATTTAATAAAGTTATATCATATTGATTAAATATATTAATATAATAGATTGGATTTTCTTTAAACCAAGGTGTCAAAACAAAATATTCCCACATCTTATAAAAATACATATTTTTTTCATATATAGGTAAATAACTAGGAGGTAAAGAAATAGGCATAAAACCTCCTGTATAATGTGCAATACATATATTATCATCATAAAAATTTTTATCGTATAAAGTTATTGCTCCAACATTATATTTACCATCAATCCTTTTTATTTGATCATTTTTTATAAAATAATTAAAAAATATTTCATCACCAAATTTAATTTTATATTCTATACATCTAATTAAATGTTCTTCCAAATCTTTTTCAGTTATAAGCCCTCTCAATCTTTTTAAATTCATATACATAAAACCAGAATTTACCCATTCATTTAAATTTTTATCTTCTATTCCAAATTTATGCAAATCATCATCATCAAAAAAAGAATCTTTAATCTTATTCTTATTTAATTTATTATTACTAACAAAGTGTTTTTCTAAAATTTGATTTTCATGGCAATATCTTCTTGTTGCTACTATTAAATAATCATTTATATCTATTTCAAATACTTCTCTTAAACTTTTCAAAACTATCATATCGCAATCTAAAAACAACACTTTATCAAGGTCTTTAAGTATTTCTGGAATGTCCAATTTAATAAATACATTGTATCTCCATACTATTAATTCTTTATATTTTTTTTCCCAGCTTTTATATCTATCTATTCGAGGAACATAGAATTTTATATCAAAATTTTTTATTTCTTTTAATTGTAATAACTTATTTTTATTATCATCCGTCATATCCTCTGTAATTACATGAAAACAAAAATTATCATCAGAAGATGAATTTTTTAATATAGAAGTAATTAATGTACCTAAATATATAGTATAATTATTATCGCTTATCATGCATATATTCATCATTTTTTTAAAATACTCCTATATGATAGAATACTATTATAATAAAATATGATTTTTATATAAAAATTAGATATTAATATGAAAAATATTGTATATATTGCGGCTTGGCTTGGCTTGGCTTGGCTTGGCTTGGCTTGGCTTGGGATTAAGCAAATATTTTGTGCAATCTTTAACATATTTTTTATTATACAATATTTTTAAATAAAAAACAAGTAAAATTAATACTATAAAATAATCACAAAATCATTGACATTTTTAAAAAAATAAAATATCATTATTGCCGATAGTAAATATATTAGGATTATCATTTATGTATAATTCATTACTACATTATTTATTTATACTAGGTAATTCATTACTTTAATTCCTACTTCAATTCAAAAACATTCTAAATATACAAATCTTTATTACGGAGTTTACCAATGATAAGAGTTTCAGTTATAGGAGCAACAGGATATGCAGGAGTAGAACTAATCAGACTTCTATTATCTCATCCTAAAATAAAATTACAAAATCTATCTTCAAAAAGTTTTGTAGGTAAAACAATAGATGAAATATATGCTAATTTAAACAAAAATTGTAATAAAACTTTAATAGATGAAAACGAAATTTTTGAAGAAACAGATGTATTATTTGCTTCGTTACCTCACGGACTAAGTGAAGAAATTGCAAATAAATGCTATAAAAAAAATATACTATTTATTGATTTGGGAGCAGATTTCAGGCTTTCTGATGAAGAAGATTATAAAAATTGGTATAAAAAAGAATATAAATATAAAAATCTTCATGAAGCTGCAATTTATTCAATACCGGAAATAATTAAATATGATAATGTATTCAATAAAAAAGATTTAAGAAATGCAAAAATCATAGGAAACCCAGGATGTTATCCTACATCTATAGGATTGGGATTGGCACCTGCATTGGTGAACAAGATAATAGAAAAGGATGACATAATAATTGACTCAAAATCCGGTGCTACTGGAGCAGGAAGGGAATTAACTTTAAACACTCACTTTACAGAATGCAATGAAGCATTTGCTCCATACAAAATTGCTGAGCATAGACATACGCCGGAAATAGAACAAACATTATCAAACATTTATGGGGAAAACATAAAAGTAACTTTTGTACCTCATTTGCTTCCGCTTAACAGAGGCATAGTTTCAACAATATATACTAAATTAAAAGACAAAAGCACATCATTAGAAAATATACATAAACTATATAAAGAATTCTATAAAGATTCAAAATTTATACGCATGCTTGATATTGGAAATATAGCTAATTTAAAAAATATAAAATATTCAAATTACTGTGATATATCTTTACACATAGATAGTAGAACTAATAAATTAATAATAGTATCAACTATAGATAATATGGTAAAGGGAGCAGCTGGTCAGGCAATTCAAAATATGAATATAGCATTAGGGTTAGATGAAGATACTGGATTAAACATCATTCCGCCTGCATTTTAATATTAAAAAAAAATTTATTTGGGAGAATAAATATGACACAAAATAACGATAACATAAAAAGAGTTGATGGCGGTGTATGTGCTGCTAAAGGTTTTTTTGCAAATGGAATATATGCTGGTATAAAAAAGAAAAAAGAGAAAAAAGATTTAGGGGTTATATACAGCAAAAGTATGTGTTCTGCTGCTGCCGTATACACTAAAAATAAAGTATGCGGAGCAAATATTATAGTCAGTAAAGAGCATTTAAAAAATGGACAAGCTAAGGCTATTATATGTAATTCAGGAAATGCAAACACATGTAATAAAGACGGTGTTGAAGTGGCAAAAGAAATGTGCAAATATACTGCTATGCATTTAAATATAGATGAACAGGATGTTGTTGTGGCTTCTACAGGAGTTATAGGAATGTCCCTTCCTATAGATCCTATAAAAAATAATCTTAGAACTTTAATAGATAATGCTCAAAATACAGCTGAATATTCTAAAAATGCTGCATTATCAATTTTAACAACTGATACATTCACAAAAGAAGTAGCATATTCTTTTGAATTGGATGGAAAAACTATTAGTATCGGAGGCATAGCAAAAGGAAGCGGAATGATACATCCTAATATGGCTACTATGCTTTCCTTTATTACAACAGATATTAACATTACACCTCAAATGCTGCAAAAGGCTTTAAGTGAAGATGTTATAAATACATATAATATGATTAGTATCGACGGAGATTCATCTACTAATGATATGTGTGTAATACTTGCCAACGGAGAGGCTAATAATAAATTGATAGATTCTGAAAATGATGATTATAAATTATTCTGTCATGCTTTAAATAGATTAAACACCCATCTTTCAAAATTAATAGCAAAAGACGGAGAAGGTGCTACAAAATTAATTGAATGCGAAGTTATAAATGCAAATAATTTAGATACTGCAAGAAAAATAGCTAAGTCTGTAATACAATCAAGCCTAGTAAAATCTGCTATATTCGGATGCGATATGAACTGGGGAAGAATATTATGTGCTATAGGATATACAGATATTGATAGTATAGAAATAGACAAGATTATTGTAACTATTGGATCTAGTTTCGGTTCTATAGAAGTATTTAGAAACGGATATGGTTTAGAATTCGATGAAGATGAGGGATTAAAAATACTTAAAGAAAATGAAATAAAAATAATGATAAATATGAACAGCCATAAAAATAACGGAGTAAAAGCTGTTTCTTGGGGATGCGACTTAACTTATGATTATGTAAAAATCAATAGTGCGTACAGAAGCTAAACAAATAAAAAATAGGAATATATTATGAGCCTTACAGATATATCAAATAAAGATAAAGCATATATTTTAAATCAGGCATTGCCTTATATACAAAAATATCAGCATAAAACCGTTGTTGTAAAATACGGCGGAAGCGTAATGGAGAATCATGAATTAAAAGAATCTGTTATGAGCGATGTTGCTTTATTATCAACTTTAGGAATAAGGGTAATAGTTGTACATGGCGGCGGTAAAGATATAACAGAAATGCTTAACAGAGTCGGCATAGAATCTAAATTCATAAACGGACTTAGATATACAGATAAAGAAACAGCTGAAATAGTAAAAATGGTTTTAGCTGGTAAGGTAAATAAAGAACTTGTCGGCATACTAAACAGCTGCGGAGGTCAGTCTCTTGGAATATGCGGTATAGACGGAAATATGTTTAAAATAAAAAAATACGATTCTAATGATGACTTAGGGTTTGTAGGTGATGTTGAAGAAGTGAATGCTCATTTATTGGAGACTATAATAACAAATAAATACACTCCTATAGTTGCTACTATAGGATGCGACGGAGAAGGAAACGTATACAATATAAATGCTGATACTGCTGCTGCTAAAATAGCTGAAAGTCTTAAAGCTGAAACTTTAATGTTTATGACTGATACACCAGGGCTTCTTAAAGATAAGGACGATGAATCTA
>NZ_CALXRN010000029.1 GCF_944390595.1 uncultured Brachyspira sp.
CCTTTAATATATACTGAAAATTTTTGAGTTTGTCAATCAATACACTTTATGTAGAATTATCAACTTTTTTGCCGCACAAAAAAGTTGCAAAAAACGCAATTGCTAGAACTTTATATTTTAAGAATATATATCAAATATGGTGTAATACCCTAATTTTAGGTTAAAAATGCAGTTGTTTTGGTTCTTTTATACCAATAAAAGAACTGGGGTATGGGGCAAAGCCCCATATATTAAAAAGAAACTATAGTTTTATTTTTGACAAAATATAGTTGTTTAGGTATATATTGCTTATTTAAAAAATATTAACTTCAATTTCTTTTTTAATTAAATTAGAAAATAAAGCCCCCGCACAAATTCTTATTAACTTTACAACTTATTCAACGCAAGATTAATCTTTTATGATTTTATAGATTTAAATAAAATAGCATTTAATTTTATTATTTAGTTTTGTTTACCGTGCGATAAAATATATAAATCTTACTTACTGCATATACTTTCAACGTCTTTTTCTAGAAGTTCTATAACTTTTTCGGTAAAGTCGTATAATTCTTTTTCCTGCTGCGGAAATTGAAATTCCTTTACCCATCTGTCGTCAAAATAAAAAGTATCATCAAATAAATTATGTTTTTTAAGCCAAGCCTCTATATCTTTATTATCTTTCTCCCATTCTTTTATTAGTTTTGGATCATCTCCTGTATCTTCACCCCTTGAAAATAAATTGAACCAATAATAATCATTATCTACATATATATCTATAGCATAATTAAGCCCTCTTTTCTTACTTTCAAAATCTCTGTAAAAACATTCGTCTTTATAATTATCACCTTTAAATCTTGAAACCAAGTTATTGATACGAGTTACAATCAAATTATTATACATATCAGCTATTAATTTTATTTTTTCGTATTCATCTGTATTATTTATTATTTCTTTATAAAAATCTTGTGTTAATTTATCCATTTTAGTTACTCCTGTTTCTCTTAATATTTTTAAATAATGTTCTGCTAATAATATCCATTCTTTAGCTTCATTATTTTTTATAAAATCATTTAAACTATTTTCTATTACTTTAGTATAAAAATCTTCATCTTCTCCATCATATCCATATATGATTTTGATTTTTTCTTTTGGTATATCTTTTATAGACTGAGATGTAGGCTGTTTTAATGTATCAGGAGATAAATATACTATTTTATCAACTTCTAAATTCTTTTTTAGGCAATTATTATAATATCTTGATAATTGTTCATTCATATCTTTAGCCCATCTAAGTTTGTTTTCTATGATTATGCAGTTTGTGTCAGTTTTAATTAAAATATCAACTTTATTTTCTTCTCTTACAACTGAATAATCATTATTTAAATATTTAGAAGTATCAACATCTATAAAATCAAGAAAATATTTTAATACCGTTTCATGCTCTAAAAGTTTTGCTATTATATCAGAATGAAAATTTTCTTTGTAATATGTATCAGAAATAAGTTCAAATATATTAAAAGGATAATCTTCATTAAAAGTATTTTTCTTGATATAATCACGATATTTTTCAAGCATATTATTATTGGCATATTTTGGTATAATAGAAAAAATATCTTTTATAATTTCTTTAGATCTGTTAAATGGAAATTGCCAAGTATTTTTTAAATCTTCAATTGTATAATTCATTAATCCACCTCAATTATAAAGCAGGCGAATGCTTTCCTTTGTTAGGGCCATTAGGATGTTTAAGACAATAACCATTTACTAACGACTGTAAAGATTTGTTTTTAGCACCGCAATACTTGCAGAAATATTCTGACTTTTCACCGCCTTCATAAAGTTTATGCTTTCCTTTGTTAGGTCCATTTGGATGCTTTAGACAATAACCGCTAGTTAGTGAAGCTATTGAAGAATATTTAGCACCGCAGTATTCACAGTAAAAATTTTGAGCCATAAAAAGCCTCCTTTAATATCAATTATGATTTAATTATATATTATTATAGCGACAAAAACTGTCATAATTTCATTTAAATATAAAAAAACTATAATTTATAATTAAAACTAAATATATATCCATAATCTAATATTCCGTTTTGATTTTGATTTATAATAGGAGTAAAGGAATAATATATTTTTCTCTCTAAATTGCTTTTATAAACTGATGAAATAATAGAAGTTAATGCTCCAGCTGTAAATAAACCTATACCTGTAAAAAACAGTGTTCTATTTAGCTTGCTTGTTTTATCAGTTTTGCTGAAATCAAAAAAATCAAAATTATTAGGCTGTCCGTTTACTGCATTTAATACAAATGGACTAGCGGCAGTTAAAGCTCCTCCAACCATTGTTATTATTCCGAAAATATTGAAGCCTTTTGCTATATTTATACTATTCATATTTTTTTCTATTAATGCTCTTCTATCTGCTTCATAAATTAATCTTTGTCTTTCTTCCTCTAATTTTTTTAATTCCTGCATTTTTATTTTTAAATCTTCTGTTTCAATGGCACCTTTACTTTTTAAATAATCATACATTTCAAAATTATTATTATCAAATGCATAATGCAAAGCTGTTTTATTATCATAAACTTTAGTATTAATATCCGCTTTTTTAGAAATAAGGAGTTCTGCCATTTCTTTATTATTATTTTCTGCTGCAATCATTAAATATGTTTTATTATCATATCTTGTATTTACATCTGCCTTATTTTCAATGAGAAGCTTAGCTATTTCTAATTTATTGTCTTTTACTGCTAAATATAATTCTTTACCATCATTTTCATTTAAAGATATTTTTTTTGATAAAAGAGCTTCAACTATATCTTTATTGCCTTTTTATATAGCATACATTAATGTTGTATTTTCATAATACCCATAATCATTATTCACAGTGTTATATATATGAGCATTATTTTTAATAAGAAACTTAACTCCTTCTAAATCATTATCATTAATAGCATATAAAAGAGGATATGTATTATTAAAATTCTTATCAATATCTAAATATCCTATATCAATTAATTGCTGAGCTACATCATAATACTCTAATGCAGTACATAAACTTAGAAGATAAGTTCCTTTTTCAAAACTTTTAGTATTTCCATTTTTACTTTCAAAACTAGTATCTCTTCCTAAATATAGTTTTTGATTAGTTACCATATTATTTATTTCTTCTATTACAGAATTATTAATATTATTGGTATATGATGATACTAAAGTTTTATATTTATCAAATACATAGCTATTAAAAAATATATTCATAATATCTTTACTGTATGACTGATCCATAGCAAGCATAATAGCTGTTTTTCTGCTGTTATTTGTAATTTTTAAATTTGGTTTTTTATCTAATATTTGTTTTATTATATTTGTAGAATTTTTATCTACAGCATACATTAATAGACTATGATTATTATAATTGCTGTATTGATAATTAATGTTTATGCCTTTATCTAAAAGAGTTTTAAAAACATCATCATAATTTTTTGATATTATAAGTTTAACAGCATACCAATCATTATTTTTATAATCAGCATTATTATTGATAAGTAATTTTGCAATATCTCTATGTTCATATCTTGATGCTATTTCTAAGGAAGTTAAAGATTCAGTAACAAATCTATTTGCATAATTATCAATATAACTTATCTTAAATAAATTATTTGAATACTCTGCCTTATTTTCTATTAATAATTTTACTATATCATAATGCCCGTTCATAATAGCATCTCTTATTGGAGTATTAAGATTAACATCAGCACCATTTTCTATAAGAAGTTTAACTATATCAAAATATCCTTTATGGCTTGCAATCAATAAAGCAGTATCCTGAATAAAATCGCTTTTTTCATTAACATTAACACCTTTTTTAATTAACTCTCTAACCTTTTTAATATCTCCAGATTTGCATGCTTCGTATAATTGATAATTGAGCCTATCCTCACAGTATAGATAGGATAAATTAAATACTGAAAATAAAATAAATAATTTGAATAATTTCATAAATCTGCTCCATTTAATAATTACTCATTAGTAGAACTGTATTCTTCCCACCATTTTTTTATTTCTACTATATTTGTATAATATTTTTTAGTTAATTCATCATTGTAGTAATAGTTTTCTACTTCCTCTCCTTCTATAGAACAATTAAGAGTATTACCATTTAATTTGAAATTAAAATATGATTTTGAAACAAAGAAATCCATAGTATAAACAGCCTCATTTTTACTCTTTATTTCACTTGCAGAAGTAGTTAATAATGTTAGAATTGAGGCTAGAGGATTTATTACAGTTTCTTCATCTCCTACTAAGACTTTATCTCCTACAAAGAGCAGCGATTCATTACCATTAGTATAGAATTTATAACTTACATTTTTATACCACCCTTCCTCTTTGCTTTCGCAGGATATAAATACTAATATTGATAATAAAGCTAATAAGAATATTTTTAATTTCATTTTTTGCTCCTAATTAAATATAATTCAAAATAAGAACTAAAGGCTTCACTCAAAAAATTCAAGCAAAGCCATTTAACTAAAAATATGATTGATTATTGTTTTTTATTACATACAACAGGTTGTCCTACTGTTCCAGGTGCAGTTTCATTTTTTGTAAATGTACCTGTTACAGAAGAACCATCAGAAGTAAATTTTAAAGTACCTTCTGTAGAACGATCGTCAGACCAAAATTTATAATCAGTACCTGAACCTGTTACATTCATATATCCTAGATAAGAAGGTTCTGATGTATTGCTCTTATTTCCCATAATACCAACTTTACCATTTTTTATTGATATCCATATATAACTACCATCTCCCGTAGCTTCTGATACATAAGTATTACCGTTATACTGTTCTATACCTGAAGAACCTGTTTTGTCATTATTAGAACAGCTTACTGATAAGATGCCTACTAAAAATAGACTCAAAAAGATTGTTAATAGTTTTTTGTTCATAAATGAAACTCCTTTAATTAATTTTTTATAAAAAACATTATTACAAACCAGAATAATTTAAATGCTTTAATACATTTAAATTTAAATTTAAATGTATTTATAAATTTATTATACTATATAATATTTTAAATTTAAAGCAATATAAATTTACACTTTTTTACAGAAATTAGATTTACTATTAAAATTAATACTACTGAGGTTTGAAGCGTTTTTAAAATCAGTCCATTATAAGACTTTTATTTCCTCTCTCATATAATAGGCTTTGAAGCGTTTACAATATTAGTCCTATATAAGACTTTATTATCCCATCCAATAACAAGGAATTGAAGCGTCTAGAAAAGAAGTTTGTTTCTATACTTTTTATTCTCCATCATATAAAAGGCTTTCAAGCGTTTTTAAAATCATCTTCCGCACGGTAAATTAATTAAAAATATAAATAAAATTTTATTACTACTTTTTTATAATATAAAAATAATAGACTAATCGTGCGTTAATAAAATTCAATATCTAATAAAAACTTGGGCGGGTGATATATTTTATAATTTAATTAAAAAATAAATTTAAATTAGAATTTCAAAATAAACTATAAATATTAAAGGGAGGGGTATGTAATTAAAGTTTTAAAATTTAATTACATTTGTCCCTTTTATATTTTTCAATCTCATTTGTCATTTTTGTGTTACTTTTCTTTTTTGTTTTATACTGTGATTATAATACCCACCCTAGTTTTTTTAATTTGTTGTATCATTTACGCACGCAGAGCAAAATTAATAATTTAGATTAATTTTAAATATACATTTTAATTATTTATAAAGTTTAATTAAGCGTGCGTTAAAATAGTTAAAAAATCAATATATATTCAGTTAATAGAAATTTTTAAATAAATATATTATACTATTAAAATAAAAATTACGGATAAATATATGCATAAATACAAACCAGAAATTTTAAAAGAATTATACGAAATAGTACAAGATGAAAGCATTTATTTAGGCGATATAGATACAAGCCTTATTAAAGATATGAGCGGATTATTTTCAGGAAGTAAAAGAGAAGATTTTTCAGGTATAGAAACTTGGGATACTTCAAATGTTGTAAGTATGAACTCAATGTTTTCTTTTGCCCGTAAATTTAATCATAATATAAATAACTGGAATGTATCTAATGTAGAAGA
>NZ_CALXRN010000030.1 GCF_944390595.1 uncultured Brachyspira sp.
TAGGTGTAAAAGCTATAATTTCAATATTATTTTCATTGGATTTATTTATTATATTTATAAATGATTCTTCTATTTTTTCTAAAGATTTGTAAGTAAATATATCATTAACTCCGCCCATTAATATAACAGAATTAGGATTTTCTTTTATGCAGTCAATATCAAAACGTGCAAGCATGCCTGATATCATATCTCCGTTAATACCTTTGTTAATAAATATTATGTCTTTATTGTCTTCTTTAAATTTATCATTTAAAATAGAAGTCCATATATTTTTTCTGTTTACCATGTATCCGTAAGTTGTACTGTCGCCTAAGCAAATTATATTTTTCATTATATTATTTCCTTTAATTATAATAAAAAAGTGCAAATCTTATTTAAGATCTGCACTTTAATGTTTTTATTTATTTTTTACTTTTTAGCTTTTTTCTTTATAGAAGGAAGCTCATCATAAATCTCTTTGAATAAATACTCAAAGAAATCATTATCATATTTATTTATATCTTCTATAAATATCATATCTTTAGCATTTTCATAAGGCGGCTTTAATATATAATCCTTTATTAAAGTTTTTGCCTTATCAGTAGGCTTTATAAAAAGATGATTATCGCATACATAGGCTATTATTTTATTTTTATAATAGATTATATATTCTCCCATCATAGACTTATAATCAATACCATCTAAAGAATCCAATTTATCTAATACTGTATTAAGAAACTCTTTATTGGACGGCATTAATTAACCTTTTCTATTTTATCAAAACCAGTAAATGGTCTTAAAGCCTCTGGTATAATAACGCTTCCGTCTGCCTGCTGATAATTTTCAAGTATAGCAATCCAAGTTCTTCCAACAGCAATACCGGAACCGTTTAATGTATGTACTAATTCAGTTTTGCCGTTTCTTCTAGTTCTCATCTGCATTCTTCTTGCCTGATAATCCCAGCAGTTGCTTACACTTGAAATTTCTCTGTAAGTGTTTTGTGAAGGAAGCCAAACTTCTATATCAAAAGTTTTATAAGCAGCATTTCCTATATCTCCGGAAGAAAGAACTACTACTCTGTAAGGTAATTCTAATGCCTGCAAAATACTTTCAGCATCTTTAAGCATTTTTTCATGCTCTTCTTTAGATTTGTCAGCAGCACATATTTTTACAAGCTCAACTTTATCAAATTGATGCTGTCTTATTAAGCCTCTCATATCCTTACCATAAGAACCAGCTTCAGAACGGAAACAAGGAGTATAAGCAGTACAATATAAAGGAAGCATGTTTTCAGGTATGATTTCTTCTCTGTATATATTTGTAAGAGGAACTTCTGCAGTAGGTATTAAATATAAAGCAGGATCATCTGTAGTTTTAAATAAATCCTCTTCAAACTTTGGAAGCTGACCAGTACCTGTCATAGTTCTTCCATTAACAAGCATTGGTGGCACATATTCTGTATAACCATGCTCTGTGGTATGTTTTTTTAACATAAAGTTAATCAATGCTCTTTCTAATGCAGCACCTTTTCCTTTCATAAGTGAAAAACGAGTTCTTGCCATTCTTACTGCTCTTTCTATATCAAGTATATCAAGTCCTAAAGCTACATCAATATGGTCTTTCACTTCAAAATCAAATTTGCGAGGCTCACCCCATCTGATTATTTCTTTATTAGCATGCTCATCATCTCCGTCAGGCACATCTTCAGAAAGCATGTTAGGTAAATAAAGTATTTCATTATTAACCGATTCTTCAAGTTCAGATAATTTTTCTTCTTTTTTATTTAAGGATTCTGTGAAATTTTTCATTTCTTCTTTTATTTTTTCTGCCTCTTCTTTATTTCCGGCTTTCATACATTCGCCTATTTTTTTTGAAGATTCATTTTTTTTAGCTCTGTCCTGTTCAACTTCTTTTAATAAATTTAATCTTTCATGTTCTAATGATTTTAATTTGTCTAAAGATACCTTGCTTCTTCTTTTTCTTAAATTTTCTTCTACTAATTCAATATTTTCTCTTATTAATTTAACATCTATCATAATAAAAATCCTTAAATAAAATTTCTACAAATTATACTACTTATTTAAAAATAGTAAATTGTATTTTGATAAATTTTACTAGTTTATACTATTTTCAAAATAATTAAAATTTATAATTATATATACAAACTAATATAATTACTATTGACAATTATTTATAATAGTGTATTATGTATACAATTATATTTTAGGATTTATTTGTGAACTTTTTAATGATTGTAATAAATATGCTTTGCAAATCAATGCAAATGACTATGGTATGCAGTATAGATGGCTGTGAAGTATAATTTATTTTTATTTTGTAGTTTCAGCCGTCAAGTATTGGCGGCTTTTTTATTTTTAAACTATAAATAGTTGACAGATATCTTTTTAATTATATAATGACGAAATATACTTTTTTATTAGAAAATATATTCTCGTTAAAAATTACAAAACAATAATTAGGATAATTAATGATAATTTTAGAGAATGTAAGCAAAGTATTTAAAACTGCAAAGAATAAGCAGCTTAATGCAGTAAATAATGTATCTCTTAAAATAGAAAAAGGCGAGATATACGGAATAATAGGGTTTTCTGGGGCTGGTAAATCTACTCTTGTAAGATGTATAAATTTATTAGAAAGACCTACTTCAGGCAAGGTTTATTTGGATGGTGTTGAGCTGACATCTTTACCTCAAAGAGAATTAAGACAGAAAAGAAAAAAAATAGGAATGATATTTCAGCAATTCAATTTATTTGCTTCCAGAACAGTATTTAAAAATGTTGCTTATGCTTTGAGATACCGCGGTTTTTCAAAAGAAGAAATAGAAAAAAAAGTTATGTCTTTATTGGAATTAGTTGATATAAAAGATAAGGCTTATGTTTATCCTTCTCAGCTAAGCGGCGGTCAGAAGCAGAGGGTTGCAATTGCAAGAGCATTGGCAAATGATCCGCAGATATTATTATGCGATGAAGCTACTAGTGCTTTGGATCCTCAAACAACTTCTTCTATTTTGAAATTATTAAAGAAGTTAAATGAACAGTTCGGACTTACTATAGTTGTAATAACACATGAAATGAATGTTGTAAAAGAGTTATGCAATAGAGTAGCTGTTATGAATAAAGGAGACTTGATAGAAGAAGGCGATATATTTGAAGTGTTTTCTAATCCTAAAAATAGAATAACTCAGGATTTTATAGATACTACTTCAAACATATCAAAAATATATTCGCTTGTTGAAGATGGAAATAATATAACAAAATTAAACAGCGGAGAATGTATAGTAAGGCTTAAATATAAAAAAGAAAGTGTTGCCGAGGCTTTAGTATCTCATATTTCAAGAAAATTCAATGTTGATGCTAATATAATATTCGGTAATATAGAACTTATAGATGACAGTCTTCTTGGCGGACTTGTTGTTATCATGCATGAAAAAGAAAAAGACGGAATAACAAAAGCCATAGACTTTTTAAAAGAACAAAATGTTGATATAGAGGTGATATCCGATGCTAGAATTACTCAATAAATTAATACCTAATGTAATGGCTGATTTGCCTAGACTTTATCAAAGTATAATACAGACATTTATTATGCTTTTTTATTCAGGAATAATATCGTTTTTTATAGGCGGTTTTTTGGGAGTATTGCTTATAGTGACAAAAAGATTCGGTATAATGGAAAATGTATTGGTGTATGAGGTTTTAAGCAAAGTTATTAACTTTTTCAGAGCCATACCATTTATTATCTTGCTTGCTATGCTAGTACCTCTTACAAGATTTATAATGGGTACTGCTATTGGTGTAAAAGGAGCTATTATACCATTAATATTCGGTACAGTTCCGTTTTTTGCAAGACAGATTGAAAGTGCATTATCCGAAGTTAATTACGGATTGGTAGAGGCAGCCCAGTCCATGGGATCGTCTCCTATATCTATTATTTTTAGAGTGTATTTAAAAGAAAGTATTGCTCCTATAGCTAGAGGAACTACAATAACTGCAATCAGTTTGATAGGGCTTACCGCTATGGCTGGTGCTGTAGGTGCAGGCGGACTTGGAACTTATGCTATACAGTCAGGATATTATAGAAATAAATTAGATATTATATACGTGTCTGTAATACTATTAGTTATATTAGTTGGTATTATACAGGCTTTAGGTAATTTTGTAGTAAAAAAAGCTACACATTAATTTAAAATTTTTTATTAAAGGAATTTTGTTTATGAATACTATAAAAAGAAGAAAAGTCGTTTTAATAGGAGCAGGCCATGTTGGTTCGCATGCAGGTTATGCTTTGGCTTCACAGGGATTGGTTGAAGAGATAGTTTATATTGATATAGATGAAAAAAAGGCATTTTCTCAGGCTTTGGATATATTTGATTCTACAGTTTATCTTCCTCATAGAGTGGAAGTTAAATCCGGAACTTATAAAGATATTGATGATGCTGATATAATGGTTGTATGTGCAGGTCCTTTGCCTAATATGAATCAAACTAGAATGGATACATTGGGTGCTACTATTGAAGTTATGAAAGATATAGTAGGTAAAATAAAGAATACAAAATTTGCCGGTATAATAATTAATATATCAAATCCTGCTGATGTTATTACTCATTATTTGCAAAATAAATTGAATTATGATGCTAAGAGAATAATATCTACAAGCACAACACTTGATTCAGCAAGATTAAGAAGAGCTATATCAGAGGCAATTAATGTTGATCAAAGATCTATATATGCTTATGCTTTGGGTGAGCATGGAGAAAGTCAAATGGTTCCTTGGTCAGCTGTAACAATAGCAGGTAAATCTTTATTCGAGCTTATGAAAGAAAAAGAAAAATATTCTAAGCTTGATTTAACTGAATTAGCAGCTAAAGGAAGAAGAGGCGGATGGGATGTTTTAGGAGGAAAAGGTTCTACTGAGTTTGGAATAGGTGCTTCTTTAGCTGAAGTTGCACGTGCTATACTTTGCGATGAACATAGAGTTCTTCCTGTTTCAGTATATTTGAATGGAGAATACGGACAAAATGATGTTTATGCTTCTGTTCCTGCTGTGCTTGGAAGAAACGGAGTTGAAGAGATAATAGAAATAAAAATGAATGATGATGAGAAAAAACTATTTGATGAGTCTTGCAGTGTAATGAAAAAGAATTATGAATTGGCTTTAAATATGTGATTTTTTAGGGGATAATAATGAAGAATATAATTTTATTTTTGAGTTTGATATTTTTCACAGCATGTTCATCTGGAAATAAAGATGTTAATTTGGTAAAGGTTGGATATATAGGTGAATCTGACAGAGTAATTTGGGAAGAGGTTATTAAACAAGTGGCAAGTGATAATATACAAATAGAATTGGTATCTTTTGGAGATTATCTTCTTCCTAATCAGGCTTTAAATGACGGAGATATAGATTTGAATAATTTTCAGCATTATGCTTTTTTTAATAATGAAGTTGAAACTAAAGGATATCAATTAACAGCTATAGCTGATACATGCTTGGCTGCTATGAATATATATTCTCAAAATATATCTAATGTAAATGAAGTTAAAGAGGGTGATAAAGTAGCTATACCTAATGATCCTTCAAATGGAGGAAGAGCTTTAAAAGTATTAGAAGCTGCCGGTTTGATAAAACTTAAAGATAAAAATATTGCAAATCCGGAGTTAAAAGATATATCTGAAAATCCTTTAAATATAGAAATAGTTGAAGTTGATGCCGGAAGTATATACAGCCTTCTTCCTGATGTTGCCTGTGCTGTTATTAATTGCAACTTTGCTTTAAACTTCGGTCTTAATCCGGATAAAGATTCTATATTTAAGGATAATCCTTCAAATTATGCTGATAAAAATTATATTAATATAATAGCAGCTAGAACAGAAGATAAAGATAATGAAATATATAAAAAAATAGTTAATGCTTATCAATCAGAAGAAGTTAAAAATATATATAGCAAAGATTTTAAGGGTGCTTATATAGCCGTATGGGAGTAATTTATTTTTCTTAATACAATTATTAATTAATGATACTTGATTTATTATAGATATTTGTATGATTTTGATTTCTAAATAAATATTTATCGGAATATATTAATATAATATCTTAATTTTTATAATTGGAGAAATTACATGTATAGAAAGTTATTCTTAATATTTTTAATTACTATTTTGTTATGTTTTACCAGCTGTTCTAATAATGATAATAATGTAGTTCATGTTAAAATAGGTCATATTGGAGAATTTGATTCATATATATGGAAATCTATATCTAGAAAACTAGAAGAAGAAAATATAACATTAGAATTAATAAATTTTTCTGACTATTCTGAAATAAATAGAGCATTGAATGATGAATATATAGATATAAATAATTTTCAAAATTATGCATATCTTGTAAATGAAACTAATAAAAACGATTATTGTTTAAGCGTAATAGAAAAAACCTTTATAGCTTCTATGAATATGTATTCAAGAAATTTAACTAATGCTGCTCAAATTTCTTCAGGTGCTAAGATTGCTGTACCAGACGATTATATCAATTTTTCAAGAGCTTTAAAAATATTAGATTCTATTGGATTTATAAAATTAAAGAAGAATGAGAAAAAAGATTATAATTATGAAGAAAAGGATATAATTGAAAATTTCTTAAAATTAGAGTTGATTCCTATAAAAGCAAACGAAATATATTCTATTATTGATGATGTTGATGCTGCTATTGTTAATTATAGTTTAAGTTTTGATTTTCATGATGAAAATATTTTATATGTTGATGATCCAAGCAAATATGAATCTGATATGTATGTTAATGTAGTTGCGGCAAGACTTGAAGATGAAAATAATGAAGTTTACAAAAAAATAGCAAGTTCTTATAAAGAAATGATGTATGATGAAATAAGAAATGGAAATATTGAAGGCCTAATAATGGTTGATTAATTTATAAAAAATAAAAAATGGAGAAAATTAAAATGAAAAAAATATTATTAATTTTTATATCAATATTATTTTTCTTATCATGCTCTAATAATGCACAGAAAAATACTGTTGTTAAAATAGGACATGTAGGAGAATCAGATAGAACTATATGGAAGCCTGTCATAGAGAAGCTTGCAAAAGAAGGTATTACAGTAGAATTAATTTCTTTCGCAGATTATACTCTTCCTAATCAGGCATTAAACGACGGGGAAATAGATTTAAATGCTTTTCAGCACTTTGCATATTTCAATAATGAATTAGAAACAAAAAATTATGATTTAACTGCAATAGGCACTACTTTTATTTCTGCTATGAATATATATTCAAAAAATATAACAAATGTAAATCAGGTAAAAAATGGAGATAAGATTGCTATACCTAATGATCCTGCAAATGGAGGAAGAGCATTAAAAGTATTAGAGGCAGCAGGACTTATAAAAATAAATCCTGAGGCAGGAGATTCTCCAAGCATGAATGATATAACAGAAAATAATCTTAATATAGAGTTTGTAGAAGTTGATGCTGGAAGTATATACAGCCTTCTTCCAGATGTTGCCTGTGCTGTTATTAACTGTAATTATGCTATAGATTTCGGACTTAATCCTGGAGCTGATTATATATTGAGAGATGATCCTTCCATTTATGAAGGAAATTCTTTTTATAATTTAATAGCGGCAAGAACTGCAGATAAAGACAATGAATTATATAAAAAAATAGTTTCAGCATATCAATCAGCTGAAGTTGAAAAAGTATATGCTGAGGATTTTAAAGGTGCTTATTTACCTACTTGGAAATAATAAAAAAATAATAAATTAATTTTAAGGAGAAAAACAATGAAAAAAATTCTATTATTAATATCTGCTGCGATATTATCTCTATCAATATTAGCATGCGGAGGAAATGCAAAAAAAGATATGCAGGTTGTTAAAGTTGGTTTTGCAGGAGAGTCTGATTATCAAATTTGGGATCCTATAGTTACAAAATTAGCAGAAGAAGGAATAAAAGTAGAGTTAGTATCTTTTTCAGATTATACTATACCTAACCAGGCATTAAATGATGGTGAAATAGATTTGAATGCTTTTCAGCATTATGCATATTTTAATGATGAAGTATCTAACAAAGGATATGATTTAACTGCTATAGCTGACACTTATATATCTGCTATGAATATTTATTCTACTAATATTACTGATGTAAAAGAATTAAAAAAAGGAGATAAAATAGCTATACCTAATGATCCTTCTAACGGCGGAAGAGCTTTAAAAGTTCTTCAGGCTGCAGGAATTATTAAGGTAAAACCTGAGGCAGGAGATACTCCTAGTGTAAGCGATATAATAGAAAATCCTTTAAATATCGAAATAGTTGAAATGGACGCAGGTGCTATTTACGGTGTTCTTCCTGATGTTGCTTGTGCTGTTATAAACGGAAATTATGCTATAGATTTCGGCTTGAATCCTGGTTCTGATTATATATTCAAAGATGACCCTTCTATTTACAGCGGAAAATCTTTTGTTAATTTAATAGCTGCAAGAACTAAAGATAAAGATAATGAATTATACAAAAAAGTTGTAGCTGCTTATCAATCTGAAATAGTTGAAAAAGTTTATAATGAAAACTTTTTAGGTTCTTATCTTCCTACTTGGAAATAATAGCTGTTTTTATTAGGAAATTCTATGTTAGATTTAAGCGAAAGAACGAAAATATTTGTAGATTCTGTTATAAGAAGGATGACAAGGGTATGCTTAGAGTATGATGCTGTTAATTTATCTCAAGGCTTTCCTGATTTTGATCCTCCTAAGGTAATAACTGACAGATTAATAGAAGTTGCTAATGAAGGACCTCATCAATATGCTGTTACTTGGGGATCTCAGAAATTTAGAGATGCTTTAATAGAAAAACAAAAGCATTTTATGGGATTAAATAATATCAATTCAACAGATAATGTTGTTGTTACATGCGGAAGTACAGAAGCTATGATGGCGGCAATGATGGCTGTATGCAATCCTAGAGATAAAGTGGTTGTATTTTCTCCTTATTATGAGAATTATGCCATTGATGCTATACTTTCCGGTGCGGATCCTATATTTGTACCATTGAAACAGCCGGATTTTAATTTTGATGCTAATGAATTGGAAGATGCATTCAAGCAAAATGCTAAGGCTTTGATTTTATGCAATCCTTCTAATCCTTCCGGTAAGGTTTTCACTAGAGAAGAATTAGAAATAATTGCTTCGCTTGCCAAAAAGTATAATGCTTATGTTATTACAGATGAGGTGTATGAACATATAGTTTATAAGCCTCATAAGCATATATATATGTCTTCTTTGCCTGATATGTTTGAAAGAACAGTATGCTGCAGTTCGCTTTCAAAAACTTATCATATAACAGGATGGAGACTTGGATATATAATAGGTCCTAAGCATGTTATTGATGCTGCTAAAAAGATACATGACTTTTTAACAGTAGGTGCTGTGGCTCCATTGCAGGAAGCTGCTGTTGAGGGATTAAAACTTCCTTATTCTTATTATGATGAATTGCAGGAAAAATATACTAAAATGCGTGATATGTTTTTAGACGGATTAAGAAATTTAGATTTAAAATTTACTGAGCCTCAAGGAGCATATTATGTTATGGTTGATATAAGCGAGTTTGGTTATGACAGCGATATGGATTTCTGTTATGATTTGGCTAAAAAGGTAGGAGTAGGTGCTGTTCCTGGTTCATCTTTCTTTAAAGAGCCTACTAATAACTTGATACGTTTCCATTTCTCTAAGAAAGAAGATACGGTTAAAAAGGCTTTAGACAGGCTTGCTGATATTAAATCTAAAATGAAAAAATAATATATTTATTATGTATATAAATAGCATAGGGATACAAAGTCTCTATGCTATCTATATGTATACTTGCATTATATAAAAAATATGTTATAATATTTATATGAATAATCGTTGTAAACTTTTACAAACCAAACCAAACCAAACCAAACCAAACCAAACCAAACCAAACCAAACTCTATAATTCAACTATTATCATATATAGTCTTTATTTATTTATCGGGGTATAATAATGTATGAAAATATTGATTTTGAAAAAATAGAGAAAAGAATAAATAAAATAGTATGGTGGATTCCATTTAAAAATTTAAGAGATACTATTAGAGAAATATTTACAAAAATATACAATATAGATAACAATATTAAAAATTTGTCGGAAATATTAATAGACAGTAATTCTATAGCTATTTTGAATTCTATAATGGAGCATTTACATACAAAAAAAGAATACCGTCACATATTATTGGATATAAAGGAAAATGATGTATGTGTAGATTGTGGTGCTAATATGGGACTTTTTACTAGATTAGTTGATATTCAAAAAGGTATATGTTATTCTTTTGAACCTAATGTATCATTGTATAATCATCTTTCAAAAAGATATAAAAATTCTAAAAATATTCATATATATAATAATGCCGTATCAAATAAAAATGAAAAAGTAAAGTTTTTCACTTCAGGCAATAATTATATTAATGATCAAGGTTTTACTATGTCTTATAAAATGAGTGACAGTTATGTAGAAATAGAATCTATTAAATTTTCGAATTTTTTAAAAAATGAAATATTGACAAAATATAATTTTATCTATTTAGTAAAAATAGATATAGAAGGTGAAGAATTTAATGTATTGGAAGATATAATAAATGAGCAATTATATAATTATATAGGATATATTTTTGTGGAAACACATGAGAGATTTTTAGAAAATGGAGAAGAACGAATGCAAAAAATAAAAAAATTGATAGAATTAAATAACATAAGAAATATATATCTTGATTGGTTTTAAAATATTGGTATATAAATTCTATTTTTAGTTAAGTAAATTATTTTCTTTTAATTTTTTTATATTCTTTATTTCACGGCTTACCATTATAACAGTAACAATTAAAGCAGCTCCGTCAGCAACAGGTCCCGCATACATTACTCCGTCTATACCTAATATTCTTGGAAGTATTATTATAAGAGGAAGCAGAAATATTATCTGTCTTGTCATAGATATAAATGCCCCTTTAAATGCTTTACCCAAAGAAGTAAAGAATGTACCTGTTACCGGCTGAATACCATTTATTACCATAAGTGCCATATATATTCTCATATACTCCTCAGCAAATCGGAAATATAAATCGCTTCCGTCTCCGAATATTCCTACAATTTGTCTTGGAAATATTTGAAATAAAAGAAATGCTGTAAATGCCATTATTGTAGTAATTGTTATAGTAAGACGGTATGTGCTTATAACTCTGTCATAATTTTTTGCTCCGTAATTGAATCCTATTATAGGCTGACTGCCTTGAGATGAACCTATTATAAAAGCCATAACAAGCATATTAATTTTGGCAATAATTCCTGCAACTGCCAGAGGTATATTTCCTCCGTATACAGACTGAGTACCGTAATAACTAAGCACATTATTCATTGTAATTTGAACTGCCATCATAGCTAATTGATTAAAACCTGATGATGATCCTAATGAAAATACTTTTAATATATTTTTTGGATCTACTATAAAGTTATCTTTTTCAAAGGTTATATGTTTAAACTTGAATAAGTACCTCACAACTATTATAAAAGAAATAAATTGTCCTATTATAGTGGCAAGAGCAGCACCTGACATACCCATATCAAAATTAAATATTAATATAGGGTCTAATATAGTATTTACTATGGCGCCTGCAAGTACGGACATCATGGAATACTGAGGGCTTCCGTCTGCTCTTATTATATGACTCATCATAGTAGAAAATATAAAAGGTATGAATCCGAATGCTGTTATATTTGTGTATTCTACTGAGTATTGTAAAACTTCTTTTGTTGAACCGAACATTATCATAAAGTTTTTATTAAAAAGTTTTACTACTATAGTAAATACCAAACCGAATATAAGAACTGATACTATTGTATTTCCTATAATTTTTGCAGCTTTTTTATTGTTTCCTTGTCCTAATAGTATACTATAAAATGAAGCACTTCCAAATCCGTGAAATAATGCTATAGACATACATATAATTGTAAGAGGAAAAGCCACATTTGTTGCAGCATTGCCGTTTATTCCAACTCCTCGTCCTATAAATATTTGATCTACTATATTATATAAAGAGCCTACAAGCATTGAAATAATACTTGGGGTGGCATATTTAAAAAGAAGTTTATATGGTTTTTCATAATATAGAGGATTTGAAGTTACTTTATCATTATTTATCATATAATACATCCGAGAAAATATATAAAATTTATTTTTAAGTATATTTTATTTTATTTATTTTTCAAGAATGTAATTTTGACAATATACTTTACGAAATATTTATTTTACTGTATAATTTTTATAAATTTAATTAGGTGTTTCTGTAATGATAACAAAAAGAATTATACCATGCTTAGATGTTAGAGACGGCAGAGTTGTAAAGGGTACAAATTTTGAAGGACTTAAAGATGTAGATGACCCTGTAGAACTTGCCAAATACTATAATAATTCTTTGGCTGATGAGCTTGTATTTTATGATATTACAGCTTCTTATGAGGATAGAAGTTTATTTGTAAATGTACTTGAAAAGGTGGCAAAAGAAATATTTATTCCTCTTACAGTTGGAGGCGGTATAAACAGCATAAAAGATTTTGATATAGTACTTAAATCCGGTGCTGATAAAGTTAGTGTAAATTCTGGAGCTATAAAAAATCCTAATTTAATACGTGAAGCTGCTGAAAAATATGGAAATCAATGCGTTGTTCTTTCTATTGATATAAAGAGAGTTAATGGTAAATATTCGGTGTTTGCTAAAGGAGGACGTGAAGATACCAATATTGATGCTATTGAATGGGCTATAAATGGAGAAAAAAATGGGGCAGGAGAGCTTGTAATAAATAGTATAGATACTGATGGGGTTAAAAATGGCTTTGATATAGAATTACTTAGAGAAATTGCTCAAAATGTATCAATACCGTTAATTGCATCCGGAGGTGCTGGAAATATGGAACATTTTAAAGATGTATTTCAAGTTAATGGTGTAGATGCCGGACTTGCTGCTTCTATATTCCATTTTAAAGAGATAGAAATAAAAAAATTGAAGAAATATTTGCATGATAATAATATTAATGTAAGATTATAACTGTATATTAATACATTTGATTTTGAGTATAATGTTTAATATAAAAATTGTATATTTATACTTGACAAAAAAAACTTATATATTATTATAGCTTTAAAATTATGAATTATGGAGTAAATGTAATGGAAAGATTCAAATCTCTTTTTTTATTAGATGAATTAAACATATTAAACGGCTATTTTGCTAAGTTTGATGATGATGATGATTTTGATGAAGATTATGACGATGACTATGATGAAGATTATGACGACGAAGACGACTTCGACGATGATGATGATTTCGATGACGAAGACGACTTTGACTATGATGACTATGACGATGAAGACGAAGATTATGACGATGACTATGATGATTTCGATGATGACTATGATGATGACGACGATGATGATGATTTAGATGATTTTGATGATGATTTCGATGATGACTATGATGATGACGACGATTTCGATGATGATGATTATGACGATTATGATGATGATTATGATAAATAATTAGTTTTATATAAAGCAATATTATTATTTATTAATAGTATTGCTTTATATTAAAAGGCGGTTTGATGTCAGAAAAAAAATTCAAAAAATTTAGTAAAGAAAATAACAGCGGTAAAAAATTCTATAGTAACAACTATAATAATAAAAAAAATAAAAATAATTTCTATAATAAAAAAAAATATCATAACAATAATAAATATCAAGAAAAAAGCATAGAAGAATATGAAAAGAGCTATCTAAAAAGGCGTATGAAGGAAGATGTTGAAAGGCCTTTGTGTCCTGTTTGTAATGAGCCTATCTATATTATAGAAGAAGCCATAAGACATAATGCTACAGGAGAGTTAGCACATTTTGAATGTATTTTAAATGAAATTAGAGATAATAATAGTTCAGAAATGGAAGATGAAGATAAAATAGTTTATTTAGGTTCTGGAACTTTTGGAATTATACAGGAGAGACAGAATGGAAAAAGTTCTAGATTTTTTGTACGTAAAAGAATTAATTATGAAAATAAGAAAATAAAGAAAATAGAAGATGATGCAGATCCTGAAGAGGAGGATTTGTTTAATGTATGATATACCTCTGGGTTTTTCATCCGCCACTGTAAAATCCGGACTTAAAAATAATGATTATGATCTTGCAGTTATAAAAAGTGATCCTCCAAGTATAGTATCTGCTTTATATACTAAAAATACTTTTAAAGCTGCTCCAATTATTTTTTCAAAAAAAAATGATAAAAACAAAATAAATTTATTGATAGTAAATAGTAAAATTGCTAATTCTTTAACTGGAAAAAAAGGATTAGATGATGTTATTGATATAGCTAAATATGCATCTGATGCTTTTAATATTAAAAGAGACAGCATATTAATGGCATCTACAGGTATTATTGGAGAAGAGTTAGATACTCAAAAAATTAAGAATGGCATTGATGAAGCTAAATATTCTTTAAATAATAGTTTTGATAATATTGCAAGAGCCATTCAAACTAGAGATAAATTTAATAAAATATATTCTACGGAATTGGATGTGTCCGGTAAAACGGCAAGATTTTATGCTGTTGCTAAAGGAAGTTCAATAGTGCATCCTAATATGGCTACTATTTTGCTTTTTATATTTACAGATTTAAATATTGAGAAATCTGCTTTAAATAAGGCATTTAGAGAATCTATAAATAAAACATTTAATAGAATATCAATAGATGGTGAAACTTCAACTAATGATATGGCTGTTATTATGGCAAATGGTGCACTTAATAATAAGGCTGTAACTGAAGGAAACAAAAAACTATTTAAAGATTTCAAAAATAAATTGGATGAGATATGTGCATATTTGGCTAAAATGATAATACTAGACGGAGAGGGTATAACTAAAACAATTATAGTTTCTGTAAAAAGAGCTAAAAATCAAAAAGACGCTTTCAATGCTGCTCATGCTATAGCTACTTCAAATTTAGTTAAAATATTATTTCTTTCAAAAAATCCTAATTTTGAAAAGATACTTTCTGTTTTGGGAAATATAAATATTAATATTAATAATGTATCTTTATATGTTAATGATATAGAAATATACAAAAATGGTAAAGTAAATAAAAACGAAGTAAATATTAAAAAACTTAAAGAATATATCAATAAAGACAAAAAAGAAAATTATAT
>NZ_CALXRN010000031.1 GCF_944390595.1 uncultured Brachyspira sp.
AATCCTTCAACAGTGAGTTTTATATAAGGCATTATAGGAGCTTTAAATAGATTTCTCATATCATTAACATTCCAATTATCTAAATCAGGTGCTGCCATAACTCCGCCGTATTTACTTGATGCCACAACAGCGTATAAAGGAGCTATTATTCCGGTACCAAATCCTATTGACATTTTGCTGAAATTTAATTTTACAGTAGCTCCAACACTCATAGAATAAAATGCCATCATTTCTTTATACTTTTTATCGTTTTCTTTATAATCTGACATCAAAGCATTAATGCTGAAGCCTATATCTCCGAATAAACTCACACCTTTTATGAGGCTTGTATAATCATTTTCAAATAATTTGAAATAATTTCCTATTTGAAAAAATACATTTCCTTCAAAACCTAAAGTGCCGTCAGGACTGTCGTAAATAGTATTTTTATAGCCGTCATTTACCTTTATAGAATTAAAAGGAAAAGCAATTCCATAATGTCCTTGAAAATTAACCTCTAAACTTGCAAATGCATTGTATGTAATTGCTGCAATCAAAACATTCACAAATAAAAAGTATTTTAATATTCTCATAAATATAACCTCTATTTTTATTATATTATATATTACTTATTTGTCTAGTATTAATTTTCATTGCTAATTATATATAATGTATTAAAAAAGCTGCATAACTTTAATTAAGTTATACAGCTTAACAAATTTATATTATTATTTATTAATTGTTTGAAATCTTAAAGAACTCAATACTAGTTTCCAAAAATCTAGCCTTTTCAACTAAACTTTTTGATATTTCACTTGAAGTTTCAGCTAAAGCAGCATTTTGAGTAGTAGCAGATTCCATATTGGTAACTTCAACACTTATCTGATTAGTGCCTGATTCCTGTTCTAAAGCATTTGAACTAATATCTTCCATCAATCTTGAAGTTTCAGATACTTTGTTTTGTAAATCAACAAATATTTCCTGAGACTGTTTAGCTGTTTTTGTAGCAACATCTATTTTTTGAGATGTGTTATCAACTAATGCTGTAATATCTTTAACAGAAGCTTGAGTAGTTTGGGCAAGATTTCTAACCTCAGAAGCTACTACAGCAAAACCTTTACCCTGATCCCCAGCACGTGCTGCCTCTACAGAAGCATTAAGTGCAAGTATATTAGTTTGAAAAGCAATATCTTCAATAATCTTTGTAATATCTTTTATCTTCTCGCTAGCCTGATAAACTTCTTCTATATTTAGAGCTGTTTGAGATATTATATTAGCTGCACTTTCAATAAACTCTATAGATTCAGACATCATATTTTTACCCTGCAGAGATTTTTCAGCTGAAGTTTTAATATTAGATACCATCTCCTCAATACTAGCTGCTGTCTCTTCCAAACTTGATGACTGAGAGTCAGTTCTTGATGAAAGTTCTGTACTGCTTTCCATCATATTTTCAGCCGCTGTAATTATTTCCATAGATGCATCATGTACATTTGAAACCACTTCAGCAAGCCTATTACTCATAGCATCAAATATTTTCTCTAATTCTCCAAATTCATCCTTTCTATAAGCAGACTTATTTGTAACTTTTATATTTCCATTAGATATATTTGTAGCCTGCAACATTAATACTTTAAGAGGATGCGTAGCATTTTTAATATAAAGGAAAGCAAATATATTTATAAATACAATAGATAAAATACATATAACAATAGAAATTTTTATAGAATCATTATTTGCTTTATAAATTATCCTATCATCCATAGCCATAATCAAATACCAATGTAAATTTTCTATCCTGCTGTAAACTGCTGTTCTAGGATCATGGCTTACAGAAGATATATAATTCATAACACCAGAAGGCTTACCGCCTGTTATTATTGAAGTATATGCCTCATTAGCTTCTGTGTTAATTTCATTTTTTGTATCTAAAACAACTGTATTATGATCATCAATTGCAAATATTCTAGTTCTTTCCGGCAGTTTTAATTGCTGAAGTTTAGCAGATAAATCTTCCCAATCTAAAATCATATATACATTGCCTAAATGTTCGCCATTATGCTTTACTCCGGCAATAGCAGCTAATGACCATTTTTGATCTGCACTAGATTTTTGCACTGCATCATCAAATGATGCTTCATTATTATTATTTTTAAGTATATTCAAAATATTAGGTCTTACAGTAGTAATATTTTCACCTATCTTAACATTATTAACATTATCTAAAATTATTCCATTTGTATCTGTAACACCTATATCAAGCACATATTCATTTATACCTTCATATTCGGTGAGAGTCGGTCTGATATTAATATTTCTATCAAGTAAATAACTTTTTATAGTAGGAGATACAGAATAAGTTTTTATTAAATTTCTTTGATCATCAAGCCAAACATCCAACATATCTTTATAACCATTAACTGTATTATTGAAACCATCTAAAGTAGCTTCCTTAATAATAATATGCGATCTATATGATAATATAACAACTATTAAAACTAAAAATATAGTACTCAAAATGCTTATTGCTATAGGCATTTTAACCCTTATAGAATGTCTTTTTTTCATATATTTTCTCCATAAAAAATTAATTTCATAGCCAATACAAGAAAAAAATTATACATTAAAACAATATCAATGTCAATAAAATATATTTTTTTAAATTAAAATGTAAAATTTATTTTATTATATACAGTATTTTTTTATAAAAATATAAAAGACCGCTTAACTGAAATTAAGTCAAGCGGTCTGTATTTATTATATAAATAAATTACTTAATAATTTGATCAGCTATACCCAATAAAGCCTGAATCTTTGGTGAGAAAGCTACTATAGCACCAGCAAATACAACACTTATCAAGCTCATTAATTTAATAAGAATGTTGATAGAAGGTCCTGAAGTATCTTTGAATGGGTCTCCAACAGTATCACCTATAACAGCAGCAGCATGGTTAGGGTTAGTAATTTTTTCGCCTGTTTTTTCATCAACGATTTTCTTACCGCCTAAATTACCAGCTTCTATGTATTTTTTAGCGTTATCCCAAGCACCGCCTGCATTTGACATCATAACAGCCATAGCAAAACCAGCAGTTAAACCGCCCACTAGCATACCTATAACAGCAGGTACTCCGAATAAGAATCCAACTACAACAGGTACAATTATAGCTAATACAGAAGGAACAATCATCTCTTTTTGAGCAGAAAGAGTACAGATTTGAACAGCTTTTTCATAATCAGCTTTTACGCCTTTATCGCCGGCTAATAAACCTTTAATCTCTCTGAACTGTCTTCTAACCTCTTCTACAACGCCTGCAGCAGCACGTCCAACAGCTTTCATAGTTAAAGCACAGAAGAAGAATACTAACATAGCACCAATAAATATACCTATTAATACTTTAGGGTTCATTAAGTGAATATTGAAAGCATTCATAAACTCATTCATGCCTAAACTATAAACAACTTTGTCATATAATTCTTTAGCACTGTTAGCAGTGTATTGAACAGTACCTATATCTATAGAAGTTAAATTTCCTGTATTAATCATTCTTCCCAAAGAAGTTTTAATTTCCTCAATATAACCAGCAATTAAAGCCATAGCAGTTAAAGCAGCAGAACAAATAGCAAAACCTTTACCAGTAGCAGCAGTAGTGTTACCTAAAGAGTCTAAAGCATCAGTTCTTTCTCTAACGCTTTCAGGAAGACCAGACATTTCAGCATTACCGCCGGCATTGTCAGCTATAGGACCATAAGCATCTGTAGCTAATGTAATACCTAAAGTAGATAACATACCAACAGAAGCTAAAGCTATACCATATAATCCTTGAGAGAAAGAAGAAGCTTCAGCACCGAAACCGCCGGCAAATCCGAATGCTAACATTATAGAAATAACAACTGTAACAACAGGTACTAATGTAGACTGCATACCTACAGCAAGTCCGCCGATTATAACAGTAGCAGGACCTGTTTTAGATTGCTCAGCTACCCATTGAGTAGGCTTGTATTCTGCAGCAGTATAGTATTCTGTAAAGAAACCAACTACGTTACCAGCTATAAGTCCTACAATTATAGAAACGAATAATCCTAAATTGTTTGGAAGGAGTATCTTTACTAA
>NZ_CALXRN010000032.1 GCF_944390595.1 uncultured Brachyspira sp.
GCTCTTACTAATGAATGGGTTGATATGTTAAAAGCTGGTATTATTGATCCTGCTAAAGTTTCAAGAAGTGCTTTACAAAATGCTGCTTCTATTGCCAGTCAAGTATTAACTGCTGAAGTTATTATTACAGATATACCTGAACCTGAAAAACCAATGCCTCCAATGCCTGGCGGCGGAATGGGCGGTATGTATTAATAAATAGCCTGTTTTATATTAGAATAAAAAATTATAATATAAATAAAAAAGCCTCAGTATTATTACTGGGGCTTTTATTTTTACTAAGAATTACTTTTTACGTTGTTTTCCATTAGGATTTTTGGAAGTTATGTTTTTATGAACATTTTTCTTTTGAGGTTTTAATTGTTTTAATTGATTTATTTTCTCTCTTATTTCAATAGCCTTTTCAAACTCTAAACTGTCAGAAGCTTTTTTCATTTCTTTTTCAAGCTCTTTTATATAATCATCGCTTTTCTGCTCTGGGTCGATTTTTACTCTTTCATTGAAGCGTCTGAAATCAAAATGAAGTTCATAAGATGTTTCAACTTTTTCTTCGCGTTCAATTATATCCTGTATCTTTTTAATAATTGTTTTAGGAGTGATATTATGTTCTTTGTTGTACTCCATTTGTATATTTCTTCTTCTTTCTGTTTCATCTATAGCAACCCTCATAGCATCGCTTATAGTATCTGCAAACATTATAACTCTTCCGTTAGCGTTTCTTGCCGCACGTCCAATAGTTTGTATTAGGGTAGTGGTGTTCCTTAAAAAACCTGTTTTATCAGCATCAAGTATTAATATTAATGATACCTCAGGTACATCAAGTCCCTCTCTAAGCAAGTTAATACCTACAAGTACATCGAAAGCACCAAGTCTTAAATCTCTTATTATCTCTACACGTTCAACTGTTTGAATATCAGAATGAAGATAACGTGTTCTAACTCCGTTTTCATTTAAATATTTTGTTAAATCCTCAGCCATTTTTTTAGTAAGAGTTGTTATAAATATTCTTTCATTGTTTGATACAGTCTTTTTTATTTCTTCAAGTATTCGGTCTATTTGTCCGTCAATAGGGTATACTTCTATAATTGGATCAAGCAATCCTGTAGGACGAATTATCTGCTCTACAACCTGACTGCTTTTCTTTAATTCATATTCTGCAGGAGTGGCGCTAATATATATAGTGTCATTGGTTAGTTTTTCAAATTCTTCAAAAAATAATGGCCTGTTGTCAAGTGCTGAAGGAAGTCTGAAGCCGTACTTTACTAAAGTTTCTTTTCTGCTTCTGTCTCCGAAAAACATTCCTCTAATCTGAGGCACACTTACATGCGATTCATCTATTATAGTTAAAAAGTCTTCAGGAAAATAGTCTATCAAACAAGCAGGTCTGTCTCCTTCTTTTCTTCCTGATAATGGGCGTGAATAATTTTCTATTCCGGCACAGTATCCTACTTCTCTAAGCATTTCTAAATCATATTTTGTTCTTCCGTATATGCGTTCTGCTTCTACAAGTTTACCTTCTGATTTGAATTTATTATACTGCTCTTCAAGTTCTTCTTCTATTAATTTTATTCCGGCCGCTAATTTATCTCCTCCTGTAACGAAGTGCTTTGCCGGATATATAACAACTCTGTCCTGCTCTGCTAATTTTTGTCTTGTTATAGGATTTATTTTCATTATACGTTCAACAGTATCACCGAAAAATTCAACTCTTATAACTTCATCAGAATAAGCACTCATTATTTCTAAAGTATCGCCTATTACTTTAAATCTCGCCCTTTCAAGTACATCTTTTACGCGTTCATATTGTATTGAAACCAATTTTTCAATTATTTCATCTCTGTCATATTCGCCGTTTTTTTCTATTGAAATATATAATTTTCTGTAATCTTCAGGAGAACCCAAGCCGTATATACATGAAACAGAAGCTACTATTATAACATCTCTTCTTTCAAGTAATGATGTAGTTGCTTTAAGTCTTAATCTATCAATTTCATCATTAACAGAGGCATCTTTATCGATATATAAATCCTTTGCAGGAACATAAGCTTCGGGCTGATAATAATCGTAGTATGAAACGAAGTATTCAACAGCATTATTGGGAAAAAAATCTTTAAGCTCTCTGTAAAGCTGAGCCGCTAAGGTTTTGTTATGCGACATTACTAGAGTAGGGCGGTTTGCTTTTTCTATAACATTAGCTATAGTGAAAGTTTTTCCGCTTGCTGTAACTCCCAAAAGAGTTTGATATTTATTTTTATTTTCAAGTCCTTTTACTAGAGATTCTATAGCTGTTACTTGGTCGCCTGAAGGTTTGAAATTTGATTCTATTTTAAAATTCATATAATAATTATACTATATTTTATATATTTAGTAAATTATTTGAAAAAATTTTTCAATTTAGATTTGAAAACATTAAATTCTCTGTATAGATTTATATAATAAGGATTAAAGTTTAAATCTTTATTTAAATAAAGTCTTTTTATGTATAATTTAGACCATACAATAAAATGTAATGAATGAAATCTTATTTTTTTATTTATATTATCATTATGGTAATCGCAAAATGGAATATTATTTTCAAAGAATATTTTCTTCATTTCATATTTACCTTTTTTCAGCATTTCAAATTGAGGTGCTCCATAAACAATAGAAGAATCAAATATTGAATCATTTTCTATTTCTGATAAATTTCCTACTTTAAAATTTGTATGTGAAAAAAATTCTCTTGAAATATCCATATCTGAAATACTTCCTGCAATACCATTATTTACTCTGTTGGGATCGTCATAATACATACTTTTTAATTTATTTATTTCTTTTTCATCAGTATATTTAAATAATAAATACTTTGAAAACTCTTCTAATACTTTTATATCTCTTATATACATAGTTAAAGCTAAATTATGTGCCAATGATATATCGTATTTTATAAATGGTTTTAAAGCTTCATTTAAATCAGAAAAAAGTAATATATCACTATCAATATGAAAGCATTCTGTTAAATTATATTCTTTCATAAAATCTTTTAAAATAATCCATCTTTGCATACAGAACATTTCATAATTAGGATTGCTTTTACCAAGATGTATGTATTTATTTTGAAAAATTATAGATTCTTCTTTTTTGAGTTTTTCTACATCTACAAAAGTTGAATATTTAGAATATTCTTTATATTCTCTATTTGATATTAAAAATATATTGGCATTTCTATTTGTTTCTTTTAATTTTTTAGTGTGTAAATTACATATTTAGAAAAACCAGTGTGTATAATTACGATATTCATAGTATAAAAACATTACCATTATAATATTTTTCAAAATTATATTGTATATTTAATTTTATAAAAAATATAATATTATAATATTATAAATTGTCAATATTACTTAAATTAGTATATAATAAATTTATTGCAAAATTAGAATATAAAATTATTTAATTTTAAATTATAAAAATAATACTTGATATTATGTTTAGTATATTTAATAGAGTATTTATATCATTTACCTAATTATTCTAAAATAGTATGTTTTTTAAGCTTAGTTGTAGATAAACCATTTTTTATTAAGAAATCAATACTCTATTGGCATAATATTTTTATTATACGAATTAAAAATTAAATTAATATGTATTCTTTTTATATGATTTATTTCAATTTTATTAATTTAAAATCTATGGCTATCATAAATACGCATGGTAAAAATATTAAAGTTATAAGTGTAGAAAATATCAAACCATAAGCCAAACTCATAACTATAGGTACTATCAGGTCAGCACGTCCTCCTATACCGTACACTGTAGGAAGAAGTCCGCCGACAGTTGTTATAGTTGTTAAAAATATTGGAAGAAGTCTTTGAGTTGCACCTTCTACTATTGAATTGAATGCAAATTTCTTAGGGTTATTTAATGCATCAGGATTTGTTTTTCCGGATTCTATTATTTTGTTTATTAAGTCTATCATTATTATTCCGTCATTAACAAGAACTCCGCATAATCCGACTATGCCTATAAATCCTATAAATGACATAGGCATGCCATGTATATAAAATGCTATAAATACTCCAGTTAATGTAAATGGTATCAAGAACATTATCATTAAAGGCTGAATAAATTTCTTGAATTGCAGTAACAGTATCAAGTATATTAATACTATAGCTATTAATAATGTGGCTGTAAGTCCGTCTAATGCTCCTACAGTTTGGTCAGCTTCTCCTCCGAAACCTATTATTATACCAGGATATCTTTGGCTGATATCTTTAAATTTATTTTGTATTGCAAACATAACTTGTATTGATGTATTTTTACCTTGAATTAAATCGGCTGTTATGGTTATACACCTTTATCCGTTATAGTGTCTTATAGCAGATACTCCGTTTGTATTGATTATATCCGCAACATTTTTTAAATATAAAAGTCTATTGTATGTATTTGGTATAACTAGATTATTCAATACATTAGTGTCAAATATATAATCTCTGTCGAGCTGCACTCTAAAATCTAATTTGTAATCTAGTTCCTGAATATATGTAGCAACTGTTCCGCTGTATGCAGTTCTTAATTCGTTTGCAACATTGGCAACATTCATTCCTAATTGTGCTATTTCATCATAATTGAATATAACTCTTAATTCATCTTTTCCTATTTTATCATCATCATAATAATTTATTACCCCGTCTAAGCTAAGTAAATAAGCTTTTACTTCATCTCTAACTTTTCTAGTTTTTTCTATATCATTTCCTACTATTTTTATATCTACTGCTTTTCCAGGATCCATTGGAAGTTTAACAGATACCATTAAAGCATCTAATTCTTTTCTTAAACTTGTTTTTTCTATCTCTGCATTTATATCATCCATTATATCGTATGCTGTTTTTTTTCTTTCTGTTGATGGTATTAGATAAACTGTTATGCCAGCAAGATTTACAGATTCCTCTGAAATATCAACTATATTTTGATTCACTTGTTTTCCTACCACACTATTAACTGCAATTAAGTTCTCAGGATCAACTGATTTGTATATTATATTTTCTATTTGCTCAACGTATTTCATTGTATTTTTGATAGAATTTCCTATTCCAGAGTCAATATTTATCATTATGCTATCTGAGCTTGTATCATATATAAGTATGAATTTCTGCAGACTTTCTTTAGCCAAAAAAAATGAAAATATTAAAAGAACTACGAAAAATAAAACAACTAAATATCTGAATTTTAATAATATTTTTAATGCCTTATTAAAAGGATTTTTCATTGCATTAAAAAGTTTTTCTTTATCGAAATCTAACGGATTTTTAATATTTTTGAAAAAATTAAATTTTGATTTTTTCTTTGTTTTGTCCTGCAAATTATTAGGAAGAATAAATATTGCTTGAAACAAACTAGCAAGCAAAGCAGCAACTACAACTTTAGGAAAAGGTGCAATTAATTTGCCTACAACATCTTTAGTTAAAAGCATTGGTATAAAAGCAACAACAGTAGTCATTGTAGCAACCATTATAGGACTTACAACATCTCTTACTGCTTCAACAGTTCCTTCTAATCCTGTTTTACCTGATTTTTGAAAATCATATATGTTTTCGCATACTACAATACTATTATCAACAACCATTCCTATAACAGTAATTATACCAGCAAGAGATATTATATTAAATGTTAATTCAGAAAAATGAATATATGAAAATGTTATAAATATTACAACTATCATTCCTATGCTTGTGAATAATGCACTTTTGAAATCTAAAAATATTATTAGAACTATTAATATTATTATAAATCCGAATATTAAATTGCTTGTAGCTACATTAGTTAATGCTAATACCATTCTTGAAGTCTCTCCCATAGTGGTAACTTCTACATTTTCCGGTATTAGATTTTTATTATTTTTTAAAAATTCATTTATGTTTTCTGTGGTTTTAACTATATCGGCATTTTCTTTTTTTAATATGTTTAATGAATATCCTTCTACGCTGTTTATTCTTACATAAATAGATTTTTCAACAAAACTTCTATCTACTTTTGCCAAATCTTGTATTCTTACTCTTTGTCCATTAAAAGTAGAACGTACCACAACATTCGTGGCTTCAATAGGATCATCAAATTGTCCCATTGTAACGACAGTTTTTTCTTCTTCATTTTCCTCTAAATCCATGTATAGAGGTTTTTTAAAATCACCGCTTGTTGCTCTTATATTCCTTGCAGAAAGAGAATTTACTATGTCTGTAAGAGATATATAATATTCCTGCAATTTTTTAGGGTCTGCTAGTATTTTTATTTCAGGATCTGTTCTTCCCTGAACTCTTATATCAGCAACTCCGTCTACATATTTTAATTGTCTTTCTAATTCTTTACTGAAATCATATAAAATCTTTTCATCTCCATTATATCCTTTTTTAAAATGAACACCTATATTATATATTGGAGTTAATTTTGGATTTATATCTGTTATTTCTATTGTTTCAACTTCTTCTGCCATATCAGGTACGCTTTGCATTTTTCTAAAAATATCATCTTTAGCTTTACTTGTATCTATTTCCATATCCAATTGTACAAATATTATAGCAGCATTTTCTGTTATTATCGATGTAAATTCATCTATTCCTGATATAGTCCTTAATTGGTCTTCTATTTGTATAACGGCATTTTGTTCAACATCTAATGGAGATGCCCCAGGATATACAACCTGCAAAATCATTAATTCTAAATCAGTAGATGGAAATGATTCTTTATCTATATTGTAGTATGAATATAAACCTAACATAATAGAAACAAATATGATAATGTTTACAAGCATTCTATTGTTAGCAAAAAAATATATTAAATTTTTCATAGTATAAAAAATCTCTAAATAATTATTTCTATTAGAATAGTATAATAAATTTTTGTATGAATTTATACCTCTTATTATTAAAAAAAATATTATGTTATTGTTTTTATATAATATTTTTGTAAATTAGTATGTTTTTTTACTAATTTATAGACATAAATATTATAATGTTGATTATATAAGTATTATAATATAATTTTTTTTCATTTATCATTTATTATTGTTATATTAACAGTTTACATTTTACAAGATTATAATATAATATGATGTAGTATTGAAAATTAATTATATTTTCGTTTATAGTTTATAGGAACATTGTATATGAAAAATGATTCAAATAAAAATAATGCAAGAGTAAGAAAAACTAAAAAATTACTTGAAGATTCTTTAGGACTCTTATTGGAAGAGAAACCTTTTGAAGATATTAGAGTAATAGATATATGTGCAAAAGCTAATATGCATAGAAGCACTTTTTATACTTATTACAATTATAAATATGAACTATTAAAGTCAAAATTAGATGAATATGAAGCTAAATTTTTAGAAGATTTGAACAGATATAAAATAGAAAATAAATTAAAAGATTCTCATGTGGACATAATGGAAAAAATACTTCAATATTTTTATTTAAACAGAAAATATTTAAAAATAATATTTAAAAATAATAAAGACGGCAGTATTACTAAAATTTTAAGAGAATATTTAGCTTCTTATGTTATAGAGGGTATAAAAGATTTCAAAACTATACGTCCTGATAAAGAAAACGTTATGAGAATAATGGGCAGTTTTTATTCAGGAGCTTTCATATCGGTTCTTACAGATTGGATTTTAAATGATTGTTTTATATCTGTTGAAGATTTGGCTGTGTATATATCAGATATAATAATGCAAAGAGTTTTTGCTGAATAATTATTAGTCAGTTTAAATTAAGATATCTATATTGTATGAAATTTGTCGATAATATAAAAAGATTATAATAATTATTTTACATTTATATTATTTAATTTGATTTAATAAACTAGGTATATTTGTAAAAAGGAGAATACCACATTATGAAGAAAATAATATTATTTATATCTTTTATATTATCATTTCATTTATTGAATGCTCAAAATATCACTAAAGAAAGCGACTATTCAAAAAATTGGGTTAATTTTGTTTTTAAGAAAACAATAGATATGAAAGGAGCTTTATATGAGGGAAGACCTGGAGGAGATTTGGAATTAATTTCTGGAAGAACTCCTATAATGCTTGTGAAAATGTATAAATTTTTAGGTGCAAGATCTGATTCACATGCCTATTATTCTCATCAAGTTCCTATATCTATGTTCTATGATAACGCTCCTGCTTTAGGTGTTAATTTAGTAGAAGGTTATTCTATTGAAGACGGTAAAGTTATGAGATATTCTAAATATATAAGAAGTTATCAAGGTAAATTAGATACATGGAAAAAGGCTAATTCTATTTTTACTAATGAGAGATGGGTTGCAAATACTAATGCAGATTGGGATTCTTATCCAGTACCTCAGCCTGAAGATGTTAATTGGGCAGAGGGAGAATATGCCGGAGAGTTATATTAATTAAAAAACGTAAATGCAATATGTTTTTATTATTTTATCTATTATATTGCTTCTTGTAGTTTTATTATTTATAAGTAATAAGAAAGTTGTATCTTATGATAATGAATGGGTAAAGCTTGTAAGAAATAGAGTTGTCAATGCTGATAAACATTATTTATTTAAAGATGATGCAGAGCTTATAATAGATAATAAAAAGAAATTAATATTTATTAAAGCTAAATATAATAATATGGCTGTATATAGTAATACAGATTATTTGAATAAATTTATGTTAATTTTTTCTGGTTATCCTTCTATAAAAGCTGCTTTTATGGAAGGATATATTGTTGAAAATAATAAGTTATATTATACCTATGCTTATAAATCATCTTATTATGATAAACTTCATAATTGGATGGAACTTAATGGTGTTTTTCAGTCTAAAGAAGTTTGGGTAGCTAAAAAAAATATCAAATGGAATACTTTTCCTTCTCCTCAGTATAATGATATAAATTGGGAAAAAAAAGCAATGATTGGGGTATTATCATAAATCAATTCATTTATCTTTTATATTGACTTAAACATTTTTATTTGTTATAATTTTCAAAGTTATAATTATGAAGAAGGAGTATAATATGAGTTTAAATATAGAAGATAAAGGTAAAGCTAAAATAATTAGATTAGAAGGAAAGTTAGACGTTAATTTATCTATTTCTATAGAAACAGAATTAGAACAATTAGTTGAATCAGGTTCTAATAAATTAATATTAGAATTATCAGGTGTTGAATATTTAAGTTCCAGCGGAATTAGAGTATTCATTTCTATAATGAGAAAAATAAAATCAAAAGACGGTAAATTAGTATTAGCTTGTGTTCCAGATATTATTAAAAAAATATTAAAAACTGTAGAGCTAGAAGATTTATTTGAAGTTTATGAATCTGTAGATGATGCTTTAAATGCATTTTAATTTTTTATAATATTGCTTTATTAGTATTTTTTTGTATAATATAAAAATATATAAAAAAATACTAATATTAGAATATTTTATGAAGATAGTAAATTTTGTAGAATTTAAAATTTTGATTTTGATTTCTTTTGTACTATTTGCATGTGCATCAAGTCAAAAGAATTCGGACTATGTATTCAGCAGCAGACCATTTTTAAGAGAGTATAAAAGATATTCTCTTACATCCGGAGAGTCTAATCCGGCTTTGGATGCTGTAATAGATAGAGAAGGTACTTGGATATATTATACAAGAGAAAATGCCGGAAATACTGACATTTTTGCAGTAGATTCGTATACTCTTGAAGATTACAGACTTACTAGAAGTCCTGGTATAGATACTTCTGTTTCTATTGATGACAAATCTAAATATTTAGTATTCTCTTCTACTAGAGATGATGCTTTCGGAGATATTTATCTTTATAAACTAGTAAATATTTTTGGTGTAAGAACTTCAAAAAATAATTTAGAAAATTTAGAACAAAATATT
Organism: uncultured Brachyspira sp.; assembly: GCF_944390595.1. Classification (GTDB taxonomy): domain Bacteria; phylum Spirochaetota; class Brachyspiria; order Brachyspirales; family Brachyspiraceae; genus Brachyspira. The sequence goes on from NZ_CALXRN010000032.1 coordinate 9,871, forward strand.
GTAAGGCTTACAGATTATAAAGGTTATGATGAAGACCCTGTAATTTCACATAAGGGAAATCTTATAGCTTTTGTATCAGATAGAGATGCTGGAACTAAAAAGTTATTTACCATGAGAGCTAATGGTAAAGAGTTAAAAAAACTTTCAGATATAGAGGCAAGTTCTCCGGCTTTTTCTTTTGATGATAGTAAAATAGCTTTTATAACTTCAAAAATAGGAGAGAAATATTCTCAGTTAGTTGTTTTAGATTTAAATGCTGACACTAATGCAGAAACAAATTTAACTATTCTTACTGATACTAAAACATTCAAATTTAACCCTACATTTTATAATGATGATACAATAATATTTTTTGAAATAGAAAGAGATTCAGACAGAGACGGTAATTTAACTTATTATGATAAAAGACGTCTGATGTCATATTCTTTATCAACTCATCAGTATTATGTATTGGATGAAGATACAAAATTGAGTACTTTTAATGTAGCGTATCCTTCCAGCTTAGTAGGTGCTTATGTTGTAAGTGAAGGATCTACAAGTATAGTAACAATGGGTTCTACAAAAGAGTATTTTATAAAAGATGCTAATGCTAATACTATGTATAGCACATTTACCGAGCTTCCTTATGAAAGAAAACTTGATGTTATAGATAGATTCTCAGAATATTTTCCTTTTTATGATGATCAAAGCAGTGTAGCTAAAGCATATTTTAATATAATGATATCATCATATACAAATACAAATACTACCGAATATAATAAAGCAATAAAAGTATTAACAGATGAATATCAGGAAACTTTTGCGGGATTTTTAGCATCTAGGATAAATAGGAATTTTAATACTAATGATAATTGGCTTGATATAAAATATTATACTAATGAGTACTTTTTAACTAATAACAGCAGTGACGAGATTGTTAATTTTGTTTCTTGGGCTGGATATATATCAGCAAATGAAAAATATAAAGCTAATAATAGAAATGCAAGTACATTAACTATTTTAAGCAATATTATGACATTAAACAATCAAAAAGATTTATACATGCTTATAGCTAAGTTATATTCACGTTCTGCTGAAGGTAATGGCTATAAATATCATCTTAATGAAAATATTTATAATAATCCTTATAGAAGAAAAGATTTAATATTTTCTGAAAGGTTAGAGATAGCTAAAGATTTTATAAAAGATACAAAAATTCCTTATGATTCTATATTAACTAATGCACATCCTTATGCTCCATTATCAGTTGCAGCAAGACTAAAATATTTAGATAGTTTAATACTTTCAAGAAACTATAATGATGCTACAAATTTATTTAAACCTTATATTGAATCCAGAAATGATATAATGCATGCTTTAGGATATTATGCAAATGCTAAAGTTCTTTTGGCACAAAAAGATGATGGTTCTTATGCTTTGTTTAAGAATGCTTTAACTTCAGGAGGAAATAATTTCAATTTCACATCTGAAGCTAATGAATGTAAAATTATTTTAGCTAATTATTATAAGTCATTAGCAGATAGTGCGTATAATGAAGGAAGATATGCTGTTGCTTATGATAATTATCAGGAAGTATTAAAATATAATCCTAATGATGCTTCTTCATCATCAAAATTAATAGAAAGCGGACTTAGAGCATATAGTACTATAGATTCTCTTGAAAAGACTATTGCCGAAAGAGAAAAAAATATCATATCTACAAGGTATTCGGATCATGAAGCAAATGCTGAGCTTGCTAATGCCTATTATTATTTAGCTAATAGATATTATTCTATGGCTATAGGAAAACAATATAGTCCTGATAGATACGTTTTAAGTGAGAAGAAAAGAGAAGATGGTTTTTATTTGTATTTGAACAAGTCTTTTAATGCTATAGTTGATAAGGCTAAATCATATATTGATTTTGCAATATTCTTATATCCGGATAATGAAGATTATTATATAAAAAAAGCGGAGATGCTGACATTTGCACAAGCATTGAAAATGCAGGTTTTACAGGATCAGAAAACATATAAGAGTGTAATAGAACTTGTACCGGCATATAAAGATGATGCTGTGACTAATGATAAATATATGGGTTATAACATGCTGGCATTTCAAACCGCTAATTTAGATTCTGAAATAATAGATTCTCTTATAATGGCTAAAAGTAAGGTTAGAACTAAGCCTAATGTGGTTTCTCTAATGCTTGCTAACTCATATTTAATAAACGGCAGATATTCGGATGCTGCTAATGAATATAAAGAGGCAGAAAAATTAATTAGACAAGCTGGAAGCGATAAAAGTATGGCTTGGTATCATTTCTTCCATGGTTATTCGCTTTGGATGAATAATGATGTAAATGGAGCTTATAAAGAATATGAATTGGCACGTAAATTATTTGAAAAATTGGGTGATAAAGAGTCTGTTTATAAAATAGTAGGATATACTTCAATAGCAGCAATAGAGCAGGAAGATTATAAAAAAGCTGTAGAATCCCTATTAGAGAGAGATAAGCTTACACAAAACGATGTTGATAAAAATGAACTTAATCAGCTATTGCTTGCGGCATGTTATTTAAAATTAGAAGATTATAATAATGCATTAATGTATTGTGATAATGTAAAAGCTAAAATTGATAGTTTAGATTCTTCTTTATATACTCCTAATTATTTGAGTATAACTTTTTATGGTGCTAATATTAATATAATAAATTTGGGTTTGGCATCTTTAGGAGGATATATACCTGGAGAGCCTTTGAATGTTGATAAACAGCAGATGCTTTATTCTATATACCAGGAATTGTATGAGAAGATGGGCAGATATTCTGAAGCAAGAGAGGCTTTATCTTCTTATAGAAATTATATTATTAAAGATAAGCCTAAAAAATCTATTCAGCCTTTGATGCTCGCTACATATTACAATAATGAAGGTTATTTATATTATCAGCAGGGTGAACAGTCAAATTCTATTATGTCTTTCAAGGCTTCTATAGAAGAGTATAAAAAAACTTTGGATGAAAAAACACTTGCAAATAATCCTAGTCTGCAGTATCAAAATGCTGAAAATGATGCTAAGAATTATCTTAGTTTATCATCTTTATATTTAAGATATTTATCAGAAAATGATTTAACTTCTATTAGAAGAGAATTTTTTATAGAGCTTTTTAATACTACAAAAACTCTTCAAATATTGTCAACTAATAATGCTGTAAGTACAAAAGATAGATTATTGTTATATTCTCATATAGCAGCATTTAAATATATAATGGCATTTAAACTTACAGCGGATAATAGTATAGAATATAATAGAAAGAGAAATGATGATCCTACAGATATGACAGATTATGACATAAATATACAAAGATTATCAATGCTTAAAGATGCAATTGACAGATATAAATATATTCTTTCCTCAAACTCTAATTTTCCTGTTGATTTGAAAACAGAAATAATAATAAGATATAATTTAGCAAAGGCCTATGAGCTTGCGGGTTATATTGAAGAGGCAGCAAGAGAATATATGTCAGCATTCTCAAAGGCACAGGTTTCTGCTTTTGCTGTTGAAGAAATAGCTATTCTTACGACATTGATTGATTTTAGCTCTAAATATAGAGACAGATATCCTGATAGTTTAGATTATCCTGTGCAGTATGTATTTAGAATACTTCAAAGAATTAGAGAAAGCGTATTCATGATAACTTTTGTTGAAGGAAATAATTTTATATTAAGACAAGCAAAATATAAAGTTATAGAATTCCTTCAGGATAAATATCCGGATGCAAGTTTGAACATACTTGCTATGTTTGACGCTATTGATATGAGAAGAAAGTTTTTGGATAGAAGACTTTATACATTAGGAGAGAATAATTATTATTTAAGAGAATACTATAAACTTTATGAAAAAGCTCTTTATTCATATCAAAGATATTTAAATGCTGTTGCAACTCCTTATGATAGTAAAACAGAGTCAGCAATGCTCAAAGAAATTTTGAATTATGAAAAAGAGGCTGTATCACAATTTTCCGGTACTCCTATAGAATCAATAGTTATATGCGATGTTAAGCCTGAAGATATTGATAGATCTATGCGTAAAGATGAAACTCTAATTTGGGATACTTATTTAGGATATAGATTTGTAAGAGAAAATGGAAAAACTTCATTCTATATACAAAGCAATGCTATGCCTAAGACAAAAAATTATGTTACTCATATAGGATTCAGACCTATCAGTATAAGCAATAGAAATATTTTTGTAAGGGAGCTTTATGATTCTACAGAGTATATGCTTCCTCCTAAAACTGCATATATAGATACTAAATTAATTTCGTTCTTTAGAACGGGAAGAAATGCTGAAAAAGAAATAAATACTATGAGTATGTCAAGCAATACTAACTCTACAAATAATACTTATAGTTATAATACTAATAATTTAGCTATGAATGTAGCCTATAATAGTGATACTAATACTATATCCTCAAATGATTCTGTATCTACGAATAGAAGGAGAAGAAGAGGTAATTTTAAATTTATAGAACTTAAAGATATAGTTACAAATTCTTATGTTCCTTTAGTTGTTGATATAACAGGTGCAAGTGCTTCTGATATATCAAATGTTATGAGTAAAAATCTTTATATTGTATACAGCGATAAGGAAACATTTGATAAAAATAGAAGAGTTTTGAGAAATATTAATAATATAGCTTTAGTTGTTGGTAATAGCGGCAAAGATTCTAGAATGATGTTCTATACAAATTATTTTAGAAGATTATCAACTAATTCATTAGAAGAAACAATGAAAGGATATGATAATAATTTATTTACTATATATGGCAAGCCGGATTACAGTATGTCATCATTATCTAATGCAGCTTATGAATTTAAGACAAGACTTTATACATCTTATGATAATAATGCTAATCCTTCTATTTCTATGATGTCAAATGTTATAGCATATTCTCAAAGTGATGATGAGAAAATGTTTAATTATGCTAAGATTGTTGAAGACAGATATAATGCAAAAGATACAAACACAGCATACATATTTTCTGAAGAAGGATATAAATTCTTTGCTAGTTCATATAGTAATATAAGTGATTCAAATGCTTATAAATTTATTAAATCAATGCTTCCTGTTTATAGAAGAATGGGAGAGGAAGGTGCTGTTAAAGGAGCAAACAGAGCATTGCATTTTATATATTTATATACTAATAATAATTATGATTTGATTGATGAATATTTTACTCCTAGAACTTTATCAAGATTCTTGAAAGCCAGAGACGATGCAAAAGAGAATGTAAGATATTTAAATTATATAGCAAATAAAGTTGATGGAGATAATAAAGATAAAATTCTTGAAGTTGCAGTTCTATATGATTTAATATATGCTAAGACACCTATTGATACGGTAACTAATTTATTGAGCAGAATGAAAAATACTAATGAAATATTAACTGTTGCAAATACAATATTAGATAATCAAGTTAGTAATGAAAATGATATATTCAGAACAATGAATTATATTTATGGAAATCAATATATATTTGAAACAGAAACTGTATCATCCTTTGCCGATAGATTCTATTCATTATATAAAACTAATTCGGCCTATATATACGGTCTATTAAATAAAATAAGAGTTCCTGGGAGTGACTTTAATAATAATATAGAAAATGCTTATGAAATATTTTCTAATGAGAATACTAATACAATGTTTATATTCTATGCCTATGAGAATAATAAATATGTTGCTTATAGTTATGTTGTAGGCGATTCTGAAGTCAAGAAAGCTAATTTAATTGATATGAAAAAATTAGGCAGCTATTTAGAAAGCTTTACTAATGCTTCAAAAGCAAGGGATAGAAGAAATGCATTAAAATCTATTGAGGGCGGAATGCTGTCATCAGATATAATTAAAGATTCTCAAAGGGTAGAGAGAATTTATATAACAGGTTCTTATGCAAATTTATTTACTGTTCCTTTTGCATATTTGAATGCTTTTAAAAACAATGATGTAATAAAAATAAGAGAGTTTAAATATTCTCCTAGCTATATTTTAAATATTGGAAACCCTACTGTTAAATTGAATGTTGGAACTAATTTCTATACTTCATTAGAAACAGCAGCAGTTAAATCCTTTAACAAACCTAAAGGAAATATTGCATTAACTCATTATATAGGTATAGATACTAATAGAAATAAGCCTTTTAATGATATGGATTTATTCTTATCTCCTGCTAGAAATGCAGATATTTTTGGATATTTAAGAGCAAGAAGTGAAACTAAACTTATGTTTACTTACACAACCAATAGTTCAGGCGATTATTATACAGTTATGAAATATCTATATAATAACTTTGGAGATGGAATAATAGATGCTTATAGATTTATAAAAACTAATAGAGTTCCTATTAATACTATAAATACAGGCGATAGAAATATCCTTTATGTGGCTAATTATTCCTTATTTGATTATATATTGCCCGGAATTCCAAGAGATAAATAATTTTTACATTGTGTATTTTTTAGTAAAAATTATTTACTTTTTCTTGACATTTTGTTTACAATATATTATAATATAAGTATAACAAATGAATACGGGGGATATTATGAAAAAGATATCTATTATAATCAGTATAATTTTTTTAACCCAAATATCAAATCTTTTTGCAGATTTTAATGCAGGAATAGGTTTTTATATACCGCTTGGGGCATCTATTTCACAGAGCTATCAGGATTATAGATTAGGAGTTAATAATAATGACGGCAAATTAACATCAGGTGCCGGCTTTGAATGGGGTATAGGAATAACACCTGGTATTTATTCTGGGTTTGATGATTATATGGGGTTTTCTGTAGCATTAGATATAGCTTATCATAGAGATGTTTATTCATATAAAGAAAGTAAAGCAGCAGGTACTGGAGGAGCATATCAGTCAGTTAATACATCATATTATTTTGATAGCTTGGTTATCGGTATTTTGCCTAAATTTAATATAGCTAACTTTTTTATAGGAATAGGTGCTGGAGTAAAAATTCCATTGGCAGGCGGAGAGTCTACGCAAAATTATAATACTACATATAGTCAATTTGAAAATGCTAATTATTATTATAATTTAAGTGCTTTAAAAGGCAAATATTCTAGTTCTGTAATACCGTATATTAAACTTACTTTAGATTATTTATTCTTCTTTAGCGATGATACTGCTATGGGCATTGGATTTTATGCTGGATATGATTTCGGACCAAAAATTAATGACTCAAGATTTACTAAAAATGATTTAGGAGCTGTTGATTTAGGAGGTCAAATAAGTTTCTATTTTGTTGATAATTAATTGTTTTTAAGTTTGATTAACGCGATGGCAGGCTTAAATTTAGGTCTGTCATTTTTTATTAAGTTGACATAATTTTTTCTATTGCTTTTTTAAAACTATCCGAGAATTATTATAGTATTATGTAAACAAAACGGGGTAGTTTAATGATTAAAGCGATAATTTTAGGTTTGGTGCAGGCTATAACTGAATTTTTACCAGTATCAAGTTCCGGACATCTAAGAATAATTGAGCATTTTCTTAATTTTCATGCAGAGAATATATTATCATTCGAGGTAGCACTTCATTTTGGAACTTTCTTAGCTACTTGTTTTATATTTCATAAAGATATTATAAAAGCTATAACAGGTTTTTTTACAGGCTTAAAAGATGTTAAAAATTCTAGTAAAAATGATGAAGGATTTAGAACATCGCTTATGGTTATTATAGCATCTATTCCGGTTGCTATAGTTGGTCTTCTTTTAGAAAAGTATTTAAGCAATTTAGAATTACAAAGGATAGGACTTAATCTTATAATAACAGGATGTATACTTCTTTTAACTAGAAAATTGGATAAAAATACTTACAGTAATGATTTAAAAAATATATTTACAATGACATATTATAATGCATTTGTAATAGGTTTAGCACAGGCTGTTGCAGTTTTTCCTGGTATTTCAAGATCTGGAATGACTATAAGTGCGGCTTTATTTTTAGGATTAAACAGAGATTTGGCTGGGAGATTTTCATTTTTAATATCTCTTCCTGCTATATTTGGAGCTTTGCTTCTTTCTATAAAGGATATTGCTGATTTTAACCTTACTTATGCTTTAGTAGGATTTATTACAGCATTTGTATTTGGTATTATAGCATTGAAGTTTTTACTTGTATTTTTGAAGAAAGGTAAGCTTTTCTGTTTTGGTTTTTACTGCATGATAGTAGGAATAGCTGTTTTTCTATACTTTATAAAAGTGTGATTTAGGTATTGGAGTTTTATTATGGGATTATTTAAAAGAAAATTAGCAATACAAAAAAGAGCTGAAGAAAAAGGAACAGAAAATAAATCTTTTGAAGAAGAATATGAAAATAGAAATATATTTTTTGATATAGTTGGTTTTTTATGCCTCTTATTTGCTGGAATACTTCTTCTTTCATATTTGAGTATGAATATGGAGGATTTAAACTCTGGAAAAGATATAACAAATTTATTAGGAATATTCGGAGCTTATATATCTTCTTATTCTTTTTTAGCATTTGGTTTTTCATCATATATAATACCGGCATTTTTTATATATGCGGGTGTTAATATTATATTAAAAAACTCTACTGATAAGGTGCTTATATCTGCATTGTCATCATCTATATTAATGATACTTCTTAGTGTATTATTGAATATATTTTTAGGAGATTTAGATTTCTATAATAAAGGCGGCATGATGGGAGAGTTTATTGGAGGCTCTTTGGTATCTATATTTGGGAAAACAGGTGCCTTTATGATAGTTATATCAGCATTATTAATAACTGCTATAGTATTTACTAAAGTTTCTATAATGGATTTGGTAAATTATTTTAGAAATATGATTAGAAATGTTGATTTAGAAAAAATAAAAGATATAGAGAAAAAAGTTGTTAATGGAATAAAAGATTTAGAAATGAAAAATACTAAAACTAAAGAAAACAATAATATAGAAAATAATAATGATGGAAAGTTTTATACAAAAGATTATTTGCCTTTATTTTATACTAAAGAGGTAAGCGAATTAGAGTTTAAAACTACACCTTTTATAGAAAAAAAAGATTTAAATTATTATGGTTTTGATGAGAAGAAATATAGAGAAGATTTATCTAAAAAAAGCAGTATTATGAATGATTTTTTTAATAAAAATGATTCAGAAAATAGAGAAATAGATAATATAGTATCAAATTTAAAAAATAGTCATTTTACCGGTATCAATGTAAATATAATGGAAACTAAAGAGGAAGATTTGGGATTAACTTTAGCAGAAACTGTATTTGGAAGAGAACGAGTACATAATAGTAGTTATAATACGCAGGTATATGAAAGTTCTATGGAAAAGGAAGACAATTTTTATAGAGATTATTATAATGACTTTATAAATAAAAAAAAAAATGAAGATGTAGAAGAGTATATTGGGGAACTTGATTATAATATAAATTATTTAAGAAAGTCTGATTTTAAAAGAGCCGCCTATGAAGACTCTGTTGATAATTATGCAAAATATAATGTAGGGGAAAAATATATAAAATATAAATATCCTGAAGAAGAAAGTTTTGAAATTGAAAGAATTGCTGAAGCTAAAGAAGATGAGAAAGAAGAAGATAATCAATATATAATAAATGAATCATACGAATTAAATAAAAATAATAAATTATATGAAGATGAAAAAATAATAGAAGAAAATAAAAAAGAAGAATATGTTTCTGCATATAATAAAGCACCTGAAATAAATAAAAAGAAGAGAGAAGCTTTTGAATTTGGTATGGGTTATGCTTCAAAAAGAGAATATAACAGAGCAGATCATATACCAAATTATAATCATTATACTGACAGTAAAATAGATGAATTTGATTTAGATGAAGAAGAGCTTTATCATGCTAATGATGAGGATATTGAAGATACTAGAATTAATTATGAAACTGATAATTATATAATAGATGATGATATGTATTCAGAATATTTGAATAATTTACAAGAGCATAATAAATTAGAAAACATTGCCAATATAGATAGAAATGCAGAAAGATATGAATCAGAAATCATAAAGGAATCAGAAGAAGTAAAAAATATAGAGCCAGCAGAAAAAAGCGAAGAAGTAAAAGAGATAGAAGAAGTAAAGGATATAGAAGAAACAAAAAAAACAGAAGAAATAAATAATTCTGCAGAAGAAGCATCAGGTTTCATAAATATGGAATCTCAAAAGACTGTTGATACATTGCAAAAACCTAAAAAAGTTATAATTGGAACTAAAAGTATCAAAAATATGGATACAGAACGCATACAATCTAATTTTGATACTAAATATGTTGATAAACATTATAAGCACCCTCCATTTGATTTATTGAATAGATCCATACCTGTAAATGACGGTGCTATGATGGAGTCTATTAAACAGACAGCAATGCAGCTTGAGCATACTTTATTAGACTTTAATATTGAAGCAAAAGTAACAGGAGTATCAAGAGGACCTGTTATTACTAGATATGAACTTGAAATTGCATCTGGTATTAGAGTTTCAAAAATTTCTAACCTTACAGATAATATTGCATTGGCTTTAGCATCTGAAAGTGTAAGGATAATTGCTCCTATACCTGGCCGTTCTGTTATAGGAATAGAGATACCTAATAAAGTTAGAAATGCAGTTTTCTTAAGAGATGTTTTAGAGAGTACTGATTTTAGACAATCTAAACTTGATATACCATTTGTACTTGGAAAAGGTATTTACGGAAATAATGTTGTATCCGATATGTCAGAAGCTCCTCACTTATTGGTTGCTGGTACTACAGGTTCCGGTAAAAGTGTTTGCTTATCTACAATAATACTTTCACTTTTATATAAATTCAGACCGGATGAACTTAAATTTATATTTGTTGATAAAAAGAGAGTAGAGCTTTCTATTTATAACGGTATACCTCATTTGATGTCGCCTGTAGTTTCTGATGAGAAGAAAGCTACTATAGTATTAAGATATATTGTAGATATAATGGAAAAGAGATATGAGAGAATGGAAAGATTCTTCGTTAGAAATGTTAAAACCTATAATGAAAAGGTAAGACAATTACTTAAAGAAGGTGAAACAGAATTTAACGGAGAGCCTTTAGAATTATTTCCATATATAGTTCTTGTAATAGACGAGCTTCATAACTTGATGGTTGTTGCTTCAAAAGAGGTAGAAGATTTAATATCACGTTTGGCTGGTATGAGTAGGGCAGTTGGTATACATTTGATTATAGCTACTCAAAGACCTTCTGCCGATGTTGTTACAGGAGTTATTAAGGCCAATCTTCCAACAAGAATAGCATTCCAAGTACCTAACAAAACAAACTCAAGAATTATAATTGATATGTCAGGTGCTGAACAGTTATTAGGTAAAGGAGATGCTTTATTCTGTGCTTCCGGAAGTCAAATGCCGGACAGAGTACAGGGGGCTTTTGTTTCTGATAATGAAGTTAAAAAGGTTGTTGATTATTTATCCGGACAAATGTCTCCTATGTTTGATGAGAGCTTAATTGCTGCTTTAGAGGGAAGCGATGCAGATGATAAAAATACAGATGAAGAAGATATACTTGATGAAGAGCTTTGGGAGGATGCAGTTCAGTTGGTTGCTAGAACCGGTAAAGCAAGTGCTTCATTCTTACAAAGACGCTTGAAAATAGGATATAACAGAGCAGCAAGAATAGTAGAGATAATGGAGCGTCAAGGAATAGTTGGACCAGAGAATGGAAGTAAGCCTAGAGAGGTTTTAATAACTTTAGATGAATAATTAATATAGAAACTATCAAATTTATATATATGTTTATACCTATCTACAAAAGACAGGAGAGTTAAGTAATTAATTCTCTTGTCTTTTATATTATTTACTTCAAATAAAATTATTTTTTATTTAAACTAGAAAAAAATTAATATTGTGTTAGTATTATAGCGTTATAAAAATTATGAGGTTTAATAATGTTATTTAATTTATTTAATAAAAAAGAAAAAACAGATGGTCATTCTAATGAAGAAGAAGTGAGTTTTTTAATACCGTTAATCGGCGGAAGAGAAAATATTGTAAAAATAAACAATTGTGCTACTAGGTTAAGATTAGTATTGAAAGATGTTAATAAAATAAATACAGAAGAAATAAAAAAATATTATCCTGCAGTACAAAAAATTGATGATAAAGAAGTGCATATAGTTGTTGGTACTAATGCAAGTATTATCGCAGAATTATTAAGAAAGATTGTAGATTCAGATGACAGCCCTTGTAATAGAGCATTAATACTTATTCCATTAATTGGCGGAAGAGAAAATATTATAGAGATAAACAATTGTGCTACTAGATTAAGATTACAATTAAAAGATGTTAATAAAATAAATACAGAAGAAATAAAAAAATATTATCCTGCGGTACAAAAGATTGATGATAAAGAAGTACATATAATTGTTGGTACAAAGGCTGATTTTCTTGCTGAGGAATTAAAGAATTTAGTTTCAAATAATACATCTGATTTTAATAAAGCATTATTGATTCTTCCTTTATTAGGCGGTATTGATAATATTACAAAAGTTGGTTATTGTGCTACTAGATTAAGATTAGAAGTAAAAGATGCTGATAAAGTAAATGCAGATGAGATAAAAAAATATTATCCTGTTGTACAAAAGATTAATGATAAAGAAGTGCATGTAGTTGTTGGTACAAAGGCTGATTTTCTTGCTGAGGAATTGAAAAAGTTATTAGAAAGTCAAAGCATTAAAACTTCATTGATTCTTCCTTTGGTTGGAGGTATTGATAACATTACAAAAGTTGGTTATTGTGCTACTAGATTGAGATTACAAGTAAAAGATGCAGATAAAGTAAATACAGAAGAGATAAAAAAATATTATCCTGCTTTAGAGAAAATTAATAATAATGAAGTACATATAGTTGTTGGCACCGATGCTAATTTGCTAGCGGATGAGTTTAAAAAATTTGTTATATGATTTAAAAATTAATATACCTATCATATTTTAATAAACTAATTACAATATAAAGAAGGAAGTTATGTCAAGCATTAAATTTGAACATATTAGAAAGGTATATGATAATAATGTTGAAGTTGTTAAAGATTTCAATTTATATATAGAGGATAAAGAGTTTGTAATATTGGTAGGTCCTTCAGGATGCGGTAAATCCACAACTTTGCGTATGATAGCAGGACTTGAAGATATAACAGACGGCAGGCTTTATATAGGTGATAAATTAGTAAATGATACGGCACCTAAGGATAGGGATATAGCTATGGTTTTTCAAAATTATGCTTTATATCCCCATATGTCTGTATTTAAAAATATGGCTTTTGGTTTGGAGCTTAGAAAAACGCCGAAAGAAGAGATAAAGAAACGTGTTGAATGGGCTGCTAAAGTTCTTGATATATCTCATTTATTAAGCAGAAAACCTAAAGCATTATCCGGAGGCCAGCGTCAAAGAGTGGCTTTAGGAAGAGCTATGGTAAGAAATCCGTCAGTATTTTTATTGGATGAGCCTTTATCCAATCTTGATGCTAAATTAAGAGTTCAAATGCGTACAGAATTAATTAAGCTTCATAAGCAGCTTCAAACTACTTTTGTATATGTTACGCATGATCAAATTGAAGCTATGACAATGGGTACTAGAATTGTTGTTATGAAAGACGGAGATATAATGCAGGCTGATGATGCTAAAACTCTTTATAATAACCCGAAGAACTTATTTGTAGCAGGATTTATAGGTGCACCTCAAATGAATTTTATTAATGCTTTATTAAATAAAAATAATGATAAGTGGCATGCAAATTTTGAGGGATATAAAATAGAATTGAATAATGATAAAATATCTAAATTAGATAATTCATATAATGGAAAAGAAGTTATATTAGGAATAAGACCTGAAAATATTACTTTATGTAAAGATAACTCTTTAGCATCTTCATCAAATATGATGGAAGGTGTTATCGATGTTATAGAGATGATAGGCTCTGAAAGTTACTTATATATGAAATTTGGAAATTCTCAAATAATCATACGTACAAATAGTTCTGATGATTATCAAAGAGAACAGCATGTTTTTATTGAATTTGATTTAAATAAGATTCATATTTTTGATAAAGATACAGAAGAAAACATTTTAATATAAAAATTATCTATACTTGTAAAAAAGTATTTTATATATATAATAGTACAAACATTTTATTGGGGTTACTATGTTTAAAAAAGTATTTTGTATAGTTTCTATCGTTATTTTGGTATTGGTTTTTCATGGATGCAAAAATGCTGCTAATGATTCTGAAAAAGAAAATTTAAGTTTAAATAATGGAAAAAAGAAATATACATACTTTTTTGATATGAAATATGTTTATAAAGCTGTTAGAGGAGATAAAAATAATTTCAGTAATGCACTTACTAATTATTATTATGATGAATCTTACAGCAACATTCTAAATAAAAATAAAGATTTTCTTAATAGAAAACTTGTCGGCGATAATGATATAAAAAAATATTCAATAGATTTTATATCTAATGCATATCATAATCAATATGAAGCTAAAATAGATGGATTAGATTTGTACGGGGATGATTTTTCTTCATATTATGCTTCCGAATATATATATGTTGAGAGAAATTTAGCTTTGAAAAAGGCAAGAGATTTACTTTTAACTATTAAAAATAAAGATGCTGATATTTATTTTGCTTTATTTTTATCTCATATGGCTACAGATTCATTATATTATTTTTCAGATATTCAGAATTATTTAAAAGAGTGGAAAAAATCAGGCGGTACCAATATTGATATGATGGTCGGAATAGTTAATGAACATGATAATATAAATGAAGTTTATTCTAATAAAATGAATTTAATTAATTATATAATAGAGGCACCGGAAGATTTAAAAGCTGAACAATTAATTGCTGATGCTTATGAAAAGAATTTTCTAAAATATATATATAAAACAGCAGGTTATTTAGATGTTTATAATGAGAATAATTATAATCTTGCTTCTATAATTTATGAAGGTACTGCTCATATTTCATATATTGGTGTTATAAATGATACTGTTAATACTAATATAATGAATAGATACGTAAAAACTTATATTCCAAGAAACAGATCATCTAACTATAAAGATTTTTATAATCTTGAAAATTCATCTCCTAAAGAAAAGTACGATGAATTATCAGATTTATATTTTTTAGAGTTTAATAAGAATACTTTTGTTTATGCTGTTTATGAAGATAAATTAAAAGAGGTATATTGTTTTAATCCTATGTATATTGGAAATACAAGATATGCATCTTATGATACAGAAGAAACATTTAATTTTAGATTGGGAGATGATCAAAAATTAAATTCAGCTAATATAACTATGATAAAAACAAATGATTTAAAAGATTTTGTTACTAATTCAAAGTTTATATCTAATGGAAAATTTAACAGAGATGAATACGCTGAATATTTATATGATATATTATATTTCCCTATATATTACCCAAACTTTTTCTTATGCGATATAAATAATGATGGTAAAGAAGAAATAATGCTTACAGGTACTTATGAACATTCAGGAGGAAGAGGAGGTACAGCATCATATACCGTACTTTTGAAAGATAATTTAGAATTGGATTTGGAAAGCGTATTAGGAAAATCTTTAAATGGCAGCAGCAGACAAGGATTAAATACTTCTCAAAGATTATATGAGGAGAATGGAAAAAATAAAATACTTCTTATTGATATGTATGCCAATATGGCTCAGGATATATTTTCTGAAAATGGTGTTGTTAATGTAGATGAGTTTGCATATAAGACTTATAAGTTTAAACCGAAATCATTATGGAAAGAAGATATGCTTGACGGACTTTTGAAAACTGATGCTGGTTTCGATATGCTTCATTTAGCAAATAATTATGAAAAGGCTGTAATATCAGATAAAACTTTGAGAATAGCAGATAAACTTTATTATCAAGAACTTGAAAAATCTAATGCTGATAAAGATGATAAAGCTTTAGAGGATAAATATTCTCAGATTAAAGATAGTTCCGATATAATGCAGATAGAAAATGAAATGATTAATATATTGGGTATAGATAATTAATCGTGAATAATATAGATGTAAATAATACCAATACTATTGCTTATAAAAATATAGTTAGAAATTTTAATATTATTATAGGTATTAGTTTTATAGTGATTATATCTCTTATATATATAATATCTTTATTTAATATTAATATTCCAAATTTAAATTATAATACAGATTTATCATCATTAGAAAATATTGTTAAAGAAAATTTTGTATTTTATATCAGAATATTGTTTTCTTTTTTAATACCTTTAACTTTTTTTATATTTATTTTTCTTTTTGTACTTAATCCAATTAGTATTAAATCAATATTAATATCATTTGTATTGATATTTTTGACTGCTTTTTATTTGTATAAACTTGATTATAATATATTAACATACCCATTTGATGATTTAAATTCTTTTATTAAATTAATAATACATATAGTATCAGCTAATTTTATTATGCTTTTTATATCCGGTATGGCGTACATAAGATATAATATAAAAAAAATGCACACTTTGTACGGTTTTTATACTATGATTGCTGAAATGATTATATGGTCTTTTTTAATATTTTTTATTATTTCTTTGATAATGCTTTCAATATTTGCATTTTTTTATTTTAATGGAAAAATAGAAATAAGAAGGCTTATAAGATTTTTTATTAATGATAATATGAAAAAATTGAAAATAATCATTTCTATTTTTATAATTTTAAAAACTTCTGTGATATATTTTTCTTATGTTATTTATAATAAAATGATTAATACGAAATTATCAGTTAGTGTTTCTAGGGTATTAACATTATTTTTAAGTATTATATCAATTTTTATGATTATATATTACTTTATGAATGATAATCATTCGGCTTTTTTATTGTTAGGTTATTTTATATTTTCTGTAATTTTTTTACTTAATATATTTCTATTTAGAATAGATAAAGAAAACAATAAAGCTTATTTTATTATATATATTATTTCAAATATAATAGGCTGTTTATTTTCCATATTTTGTTTTAAAGAATGTATTGGGAGATTTTCTAATATATTTTTTAATATTTTGAACATTATAATGATTATTAATTTTATATATAATATAGCATTTACCATTATGAAAAGATGTACTAAATTTATATTTTTTTATAATTATTTATATATTATATTTTTAATAATGTTATTATCATATTGACTTTATAATATCTTTATATTATACTATATAAGGGTACATAAATGGAAGCAATGATGAAATTAAAACTAAAAGTATTATTTATAACTTTTTTTATATTAATTATTCCTTTTCATAATTTGAAAGCAGCAAATCTAGCGGTAGGCTTTATAAGCCAATTTGCATTAAGCGGAGCTAATACAAATGCATCAAAAGTTTTTCCTTCAGGTTTTAGAGACTTTGATTCCGGATTTGCATTTTCCATAGGGGTAAATCAGCCTATAAACTCATCATCAATGTCTTTTTCTGTTCTTCTTGATTTAGGATATTATCATGATTCTTATGATTTAAGATACACTATAAATGGAAAAAGAGCAACAGAAAATTATCAGTTTGATAGTTTCCTTATAGGAGGATATGCTAGATTTAATTTTAGTTTTATATCTTTAGGGGCAGGAGGAGGAGTTAAGATACCTGGTTCTGCTACATATAAATTAGATTCATATAATAAATACAGATTTTATAGATTTAGTTTCGGAGATTTGAGCGATATATTTGAGAGTGCTGTTATACCTTATGTAAGATTTTCTATTGATTTTAGTATATTTAACTATTGGATGATTGGAGTGTACGCTAATTATGATTTCCCTTTGCATTTTCAGCATAATAACTACATAAGTGATACAATTATTAATAATAATTCTCTAAGTGCTTTGGATATAGGTATTCAATTCGGATATTATATAAATATTGATTTTAATAAATAAACTAGGGGTAATAAATTATGAAAAACAAGTTTTTTTCATTATTTTTTGTTTTATTTTTTGTATTATCAATTAACAATTTGTACGCTGCAGATTTTATTGCTGGATTTGTAGGACGTTTAGGTGCAAGCAGTGCTACAACAGAGAGGAGTAAAGTATTTACTTCAGATTTTAGGGATTTTGATAATTCTTTCTCTTTTCAGCCTGGTATATTTTGGGGTTATGATGATACTTTATCAAGTGCTTTTTTATTCGATATAGGATATAATAAGGATAGATATCAAATAAAATATAATATAGAAGGAAAAAGAGTTGTTGAAAATTATAACTTCAGCAGTTTTTCATTCGGATTATTTCCAAGACTTAATATAGGATTTTTCTCTATAGGAGTGGGAGGCGGAATAAAATTACCTATATCAATGACTTATAGTTCTAAAGGAAGAGAAGATTCTAATAAATACCGTTTAGATTTTGGGGATATAAAAGATTCTTTTGAAACTTGTTATATACCTTATGTAAAAGTATCAATGGACTTTTTAATAAAAACTAAGGGCAAATTTATGATGTCATTTGGAGTATATGCTAATTATGATTTTCCTATAGATATAGATAAAAATGGAATATTAAAAGATTTTACTATTAATCAAGATTCTTTAGCTTCATTTGATATAGGATTCCAATTTGGCATGTATTTTATAAAATAATTTTATTTTTATTAAATTAATCCAAATTTGTATATTGTTCTATGATTGAATTCTCTGTCTGGATATAATATAATACTTGGAAAATGATTAAAGTTTAAAGAACATGAAAAATATTGGGCTTCCAAACAAAATGCCTCATGCTTATTAAGTACTTGATTTCTTACTTTCATGTCATTTAAATAATTAGCGGTGTAGAATAATACAGAAGGCATTGTAGTAAACATTTCTAAACTTATTGAGCTGCTTCTTGATATTACTTTAACTCTCTTTTTATTTATATCATTATCATCAAAAATGAAGCAATTATCGCAGCCATTTTTAAGTTTTATTATTTCATCCATTTTTTTTGCTGATGTAAAATCATAAGAAGTATTTTTAGTTTTTAATATTTCACCGGATGTTATACCATTTTCATCATCTCCTAAATAATATTTTGCATCTATAAATATTTCATGATCATTTATTTTTCCTCCTCCATTTAAATTAAAATATGAATGATTCATAATATTTAAAGGAGTGGGCTTATCTGTAGTAGCTATATAGTCTATTATTAATTCATTTTGTTCAGTTATAGTGTATTTTACTATTAGATTAACATTTCCAGGATATCCTTCTTCTCCGTCTTTTGAAATGTAAGAAAACAATACTTCATTATCTTTCTTTTGTATTGAATTATATATTACATAGGAAAGTCCATTAACACCTCCATGCGTATGGTCAGGAGATTTATTTGGTGTAATATTATACTCTATATCGTCTATTTTAAATTTTGAATTCATTGTACGTCCTGCAACTCTTCCAACAGTAGCTCCCATATGTCCATTTTTTGCTTTATCAGTATAAAATTCTATATCATCAGAACCAAATGCAACTTCGATTTCTTTGTTATCTTTATTTTTAAAGAAAATTCCAGTTATAGAGGCACCAACTTCCGCTAATTTTACTTTTAAACCATTATCATTTTCTAAAGTATATACAAATGAATTTTTTCCAAAATCTTCTTTTTTAGATTTGAACATATCTATATCCTTAAAGTAATTTATATATCAATTATATACTATTTTTTTATTTTTTTATATATAAAAAAATAAATATTTTTCTAATACATAGCGTGGGTATGTTGACAATTGCGATATTTTGTATATACTATTAATATATAGATGAAGGAGGTATTATGTGATTAATAATAGAGCTAATTAGTTCAATTAGTAATTTTATAAAAGAAAAATTTTTTAAAAGTAAAAAAATTAAACAGTAATTGATCGGCATTTAATATAATAGATTTATCCCTGAACAGATAGCGAGGAGATTCTTTCCTCGCTATTTATTTACCAATTATTTGAATATGCACCTTTCTATTTCTAGCACCATCAAATTCAAAAAAATATATATCCTGCCAAGTACCTAATACAATTTTTGAATTTTCTATTATTAGAGTCAAACTTGGAGATACTAAAGATGATAAAACATGGGCTTGAGAATTACCTTCTGAATGTTCATAATTATCATGCTGCGGTACTAATTTATTAAAAGCATTCTT
This sequence comes from uncultured Brachyspira sp., assembly GCF_944390595.1. Taxonomy (GTDB): domain Bacteria; phylum Spirochaetota; class Brachyspiria; order Brachyspirales; family Brachyspiraceae; genus Brachyspira. Next base: position 30,129 of record NZ_CALXRN010000032.1, read on the forward strand.
CATATCAAAAACTACATCAGGATCAGCATTTTCATTTATACCTACAGCTGCTGTTGTATGAGGTACAAATATTACAGCTATGCCGCTTTGTATTTTTTCTTCATTTACACATTTTTGAACTTCATCGGTAATATCAACTATATCAAATCTTGATTTTGTTTTTACATTAATAGTATACATTTACTTTCCTTTTATTCTTTATATATTTAATACTATTAATACTATATGATAATAAAATGATTGTCAATTGATTATTTTTTTATAAAATATATAATTTATAATATTTTATTATTCTAACAATATATATGTTTTATATTAATAATTAGGAATTATTTTTATGTTTAGAGAAATGAGAAGAAAAAAACAGCTTTTATCAAATGAAGAAACTATAGCAATATTAGAAAAATGTACATCAGGAGTATTAGCTATTTTAGGAGATGATAATTATCCTTATGCTGTACCATTGAGTTATGCTTATTATGATAATAGAATAGTTTTTCATTCTGCAAGAAATGGTTATAAATTGAATGCTATAAGAAATAATAATAAGGCATCATTTTGCGTCATAGAAAAAGATGATATTAAACCGGAAGAATATACAACTTATTATAGAAGTGTTATTGCTTTTGGTAAGGTTTTTATAATTGAGGATGAAGATAAAAAGAGAGAGGCTATTGAAAAACTTTCTATAAAGTATCATCCTTATGATAAAAAGGAAAATAGAGATTATGCTATAGACAGAGAATACAATGCATTATGTATGATTGAACTTTGTATAGAGTATATGACAGGAAAAGAGGCTATAGAATTGGTTAATAGTAAAAAATAATAGGAGTATTAATGAAATATTTTAATTTTGACAAAAATTTTTTGTATACTGTTTTACAAGAGGCTTTGAAAAATGGGGGAGAATATGCTGATCTATTTTTTGAAGATACTAAAATTAATTCAGTAAGTTATTTAGATTCAAAAGTAGATGATATGAATTTAGGTATTAATTATGGAGTTGGTTTAAGAGTTATATCAGATAAAAAAACAATATATTTATATTCTAATGATACAAGCAATGATAGTTTAATTAATTTGGCTAAGAGTGCAGCTTCCGTTGTAAATAATAAAAAATATATAGTTAATGATTTTATTGAATCTAAAGAAAATAATAATCATCCTTTGCATATAGATCCGTTTTCTATTAAATTTGATGAAAAAATAGATGTTCTTTCATATTTGGATAAAACAGCCAGAGGAGTTTCTGATAAAATCAAACAGGTAAGTGTACGTTATAATGAAAAACAAAGAAATATTTTAGTATGTACAAGCAAGGGTATTTTGAGAGAAGATTCTCAAATTTACGTTAGACTTGTTATGATGTCAATGGCTTCTGATGGTGCTAATACTCAAACAGCAAGCAGAACTAAAGGTGCTTTAGACGGATATCAAGTAATAAAAGATATTAATTTAGAAAATATGGCTAAAGAAACAGCTGAATCTGCAATTAAAATGCTTAATTCTAAATATCCGAAATCAGGAAAATATCCGGTAGTAATAGATAATGCATTCGGAGGTGTAATATTCCATGAGGCTTGCGGACATGCTTTAGAGGCTACGGCTGTTGCTGATAATGCAAGTGTATTTTGCAATAAATTAGGTGAGAAAATAGCTTCAGATGCTGTTACTGCTATTGATGACGGAACGATAAAAAATGCTTGGGGAAGTTATAATATTGATGATGAAGGTAATGATGCACAAAGAACTGTTTTAATAGAGAATGGTATATTAAAAAGTTATTTAGTTGATGAGCTTGGTTCTATGAAAATGAATCAAAATATTACAGGAAGTGCAAGAAGAGAAAGTTATAAATATCCTCCTACATCAAGAATGAGAAACACATTTATAGATAAAGGAAATTCAAGTTTTGAAGATTTAATTTCCGGTATAGAGTACGGACTTTATGCTAAAAAAATGGGAGGAGGTTCCGTTGATCCTGCCACTACTGATTATAACTTTGCTGTTTCCGAAGGATATTTAATAGAAAATGGAAAGATTACAGAACCTGTAAGAGGGGCTACGCTTATAGGACGCGGAGATGAAACACTTATGAATATTGAAGCTGTATCATCTAATTTGGAATTAGCAGATGGTATATGCGGAAGTGTGTCCGGCTCTGTACCTACTACTGTGGGACAGCCCGCTTTAAGAGTAAAAGAACTAACAGTAGGAGGCAGATAATAATGTCTGATAGTATGGATAGATTAAAAGAAATTTATGATTCTGTTAAAAATAAAGCTAATGGTATTGATAAAATAGAAATTTATATGTCTAAAAGTGCAGAAGAAGAATTTACTGTAAGGGAAAGAGATTTAGATAAATATACATTTGCTGAATCTGGAGGAATTGGATTGAGACTTATAGATAATGGAAAAGTTGGAATAAGTTTTACAGAAAAAATTAATTCTAAAGAATCTATTGAAAATCTTGTTAGTAATGCCAAAAACTCTTTAACTTATGCATCTTCCGAGCCTGATTTTAATGTATTAATAGAAAAAGATGAAGATAATGAAAAAAGTTATGATATGATAAATAAAGATATAGTTAATTTATCAAGCGATGAGTTAAAAAACATATCTTTGTCAATAGAGGATAAATTATATTCATTGGATAAAAGAATAGTTAATGTTCCGTCAGCAGGATTAGCCAGATATAGTTTTGATAAATGTATAATTAATAGTAATGGGGTATGCAAAGAAGAGAATAAAAATAGTATAATGTATTATGCTGAGGTAATAGCTAAGGATGCAGATACTATAAAAACTTTTTTTGATATTTATTCATCAGCGGATGCTGTCTTTGATACGGATTCTTTTGCTAAAAATATTGTTGATAATGCAGTAAGCAAATTAAGTGCTAAGCCCATATCAAGCGGAAAGTATCAAACAGTATTTACAAGCAAGGCAATGAGAACTATTATAGCAGCATATTTGGGACTTTTTTCATCAGAAGCTGTACAGAAAAAGTTATCTCTTCTTCAAGGGAAATTGAATCAAAAAATAGCAAGTGATATAATAAATATTAAAGATATACCAGTATTCGATAAGGGTTTAGCTAATACTCATTTTGACGGAGAAGGTTCTGCTACAAAAGATTTAAATATAATAACAAATGGAATATTAAACAGTTATTTATACAATAATTATACAGCAAAAAAAGATAATAGAAAAACAACCTCTCATGCTTCAAGGAGTTTTAAATCATCAATAGGAATATCATGTCATAATTTCATTTTAGAAAATGGCAAGAATACTCAGGAAGAACTTATTTCTCAGATTAAAGATGGAATATTAGTGAATTCACTTACTGGAACGCATTCCGGAGTTAACTCTGTAAGCGGAGATTTTTCTTTACAGGCAGAAGGAGTAAAAATAGAAAATGGCAAGCTTTCATATACTGCAAGTCCTTTTATAGTGTCTGGTAATATATTAGATTTTTTAAGTAATGTAGAAATGCTTGCAGATGATACAGATTATAATCATTCATCTATTTATACACCAAGTGCTTTAATTAGAGAATTATCATTTGCTTCATAAAGATATTATTATATAATAAATACATATTTGACAATATTGTAATTTTGTAGTATCATTATTTGCGTAAAATTTATTTTATAAGGAATTATTATGTCTTCTTTAAATACTCAAATAAGAAAAGATATAGTAAGTATGGTTTATAATGCTAATTCAGGGCATATAGGCGGTTCTTTATCATTGGTAGAGATAATGCATACACTATACTTTAAGATTATGAATATAGACCCTAAGAATCCTAAAATGGAAGGAAGGGATATACTTATAATGTCTAAAGGGCATGCCTCAGCTGTACTTTATTCTACATTGGCACATAGGGGATATTTTTCAACTGATGAACTTATGACTTATAGAAAATTAGGTTCAAAACTTCAAGGACATCCTGATAAAAAGCATTTGGAAGGAGTTGAGGCTTCTACAGGTTCTCTTGGTCAAGGAGTTTGTATAGCTTTAGGAATTGCTTTAGGATATAAGCTTGATAAGAAAGATGGTAAAATATTTGCTATTGCTGGAGATGGCGAGGCACAGGAAGGTACTTTTTGGGAATCGGCTATGGCAGCAGCCAATTATAAATTGGATAATTATACTCTTATAATAGACTGGAATGGTTTACAGATAGACGGAAAAAATGATGAGGTTATGAGTTTGGGAGATTTAGAGGGCAAAATGAAAGCATTTGGTTTTGAGACATTTATTGTTGATGGACATAATGAGGCTGAACTTGAAGAGGTATTTAAGAAAAAGGTATCTGGTAAACCTAAATGCGTTATGGCTAAAACTGTTAAAGGTAAAGGAGTTTCATTTATGGAAAATGCTGTAGGCTGGCATGGAAAAGCTCCTAATAAAGAAGAGTATGAAAAAGCTATGGAAGAGTTAAATAGACTTGACTAAATAATTAAAAATTGAGGAATAAGTACTATGGAAAAAAAGGCAATAAGAAATGCTTACGGCGAGGCTTTAAAACGTCTTGGCGAAATAAATAAAAATGTAGTAGTTTTAGATGGAGATTTATCTGGTTCTACTATGACAAAAACTTTCAAAGCTGCTTTTCCGGAAAGATTTTTTAACATGGGAATAGCAGAACAAAATATTATGGGAGCTGCTGCTGGATTTGCTATAGATGGTAAAATACCTTTTGCTTCTACTTTTGCTATGTTTGGAGCAGGCAGGGCTTTTGAAATAATTAGAAACTCTATATGTTATCCTAAGTTAAATGTTAAAGTAGCTGTTACTCATGCTGGTATATCTGTAGGAGAGGACGGAGCAAGTCATCAATCTATAGAAGATATATCTATTATGCGTTCTATACCAAATATGACTGTAATTGTTCCATGCGATGCGGTTGAGGCTGAAAAGGCTGTGTTTGCTGCTGCTGAATTTGATGGTCCTTGTTATTTAAGAATGGCAAGACCTGCTACAAATATTATTACTAATAATGATACTCCTTTTAAAATTGGTAAGGCCAATGTATTGAGAGAAGGTAAGGATGTATGTATATTTGCTTGCGGTATAGTTGTTCCTGAAGCTTTAGCAGCTGCTGAAATGGATGAAAAAGACGGTATATCTGTTACTGTTGTTAATATTCATACAATTAAACCAATAGATAGAGATATTATTGTTGAAATGGCTAAAAAACATAAAAAGTTAATAAGTGTAGAAGAGCATTCTATTATAGGAGGACTTGGTTCTGCTATATCTGAGGTACTAACTGATGAATATCCTAGCAAATTAATAAGACTTGGCATAAAAGATACATTCGGTGAATCAGGTACAGTTGATGAACTTATGAATAAATATAAATTAAATGCTGCTTCTTTGTATGATGCTATAAAATAAATATTATTTGTAAATATTAAAGGAATAGGATTTTGAAAACCTATTCCTTTTTTACATCAAATTTTATTTAAAAATCTCTTTTAGTTTGTTTCGGCATCCTCCGCATGCTGTTCCTGCTTTTGTTTTTTTCACTAGTTCTTTTAAGGTATTGATGCCGTATTCTTTTTTAAGCATTTCTATCTCTTCCAATGATAGTTCTTTACATTGACATATAAACTTATTATTCATTGATATCTATATCACCTGTTTTATTATATTCTTCTAATAGATCCTTTATATCACCTCTGCAGCTCCAGCATGTAATACCTGCTTTGGTGGTATGCATAACCTCTTCAAGAGTTTTTAAATCCTTTTTTTTGATGGCATTTACCACATCTTTGTACTTTATATTTTTGCAAAAGCATAAAGTACTATTGGCATTTTTTTGTAACATAATTTTCTCCCCAAATATTAGTATGAAAAACATTCATTAATTTTAACAAAATGAAAAATAAAATCAATAATATTATATTTTAAAAAATTTTCCATACGCAAACCATAATTGAAGTGTTATAATTCCATAAAGTATTAAACATAATCCAAGTACAACACTTACATAAATAGCACCTAAAATAGGGTTGAAAGTTAATATTATACCAACTATTAAAGTAAGTATACCGCTTAACATAGCAAATCTCCATTGATTATATCCGTGCTTCTTTAATTCTATAGAAGATGATATAGATACAACTCCTCTTACTATTACAAAAAATGCTACCATATAAGGTATAAATGCACCGCTTATAGCAAGATTAGAAATTATAATGATACCGCATATAGTAGATATTATACCATCTAATAAAATTAAACTTGAACCTGATGCATGTCTTATACTGAAAAAATAAACTATGGCGCTAATTCCGGAAAATAGAGTTAAAAATCCTATAGTATATGCCAATACTAATATGGTTTCTGCCGGATTAAACATTGTAGCAATTCCTGATATTATTAATAATATGCCAAATATCAGCCATAATACTCTTCCTAATTTTCCCATAAAATAAATCCTTTAAAAATATTTGTATAAATAATAATAAATTATTCAAAAAAAACAATATTAATATTTGCTAATTTCGGCAGTGATTATAAAGATTTACCGTCTATAGTACGTAATTGATTTCTAGGGACATCATTGTATTTATTAGGAAGTCTAGTCCATTTTACAGTAGCACCTACAACTCCGGATTTATCTAGTGATGCTTTAAGAAATAAAGTATTCTTATCTTCTGATAAACTTATATTAGCATAAAATGTGCTTCCTTGATCTGTATGATATATTTTTCCTGTTTGCCATTTTCCATTTTCAAATACTATATCATATATAAATATTAATCCTATAAGTTTTTTATCTCTCAATGATTTATTTGGATTATGTATATCTAAATCATTTTTTACATCATCATGTAATTTTACAGCGTATGCATAAAGATTATTGTTAATGACTATTATTTTTACTACTTCCATTCTGCCTTTTGGTTTAGCTGGCATTAACCAAAAACCTTCAGCATCCTTTGAATTATAAGCATAAATCAGATTTGTTAAAAATGTGAAAATAATTATTATAAGTAATATATTTTTTTTCATATTAAAATCTCTCTATATTTATTTTAACACTTTAAATATTATTGTCAATTTTATATAAATTATTTTGATTATAAAAAATTATGATATAACATTTTTTAAGTTTTTTAATTATAAAAAACTTTTTCTATAAATATAAAAGTATTGAAAAATTATTCTTTATACTATATTCTATACGGATACTATTTATAATAATTTGTTTATTAACAAAAAGAGGATAATATTATGAAAGCATGGAATGGACTTTTAAGAGAATACAAAGAGTATTTGCCTATTACAGATAAAACCCCTTTGATTAGTTTGCATGAAGGAAACACCCCTTTAATAAAAGCTGAAAAAATAGGAAAAGAACTTGGAGGAATAGAGTTATATTTTAAATATGACGGGCTTAATCCTACAGGCTCATTTAAAGACAGAGGCATGGTTATGGCTGTTGCTAAAGCACTTGAAGAAGGTTCTAAGGCTATAATGTGTGCTTCTACTGGAAATACTTCTGCATCTGCTGCTGCCTATGCTGCTAGAAGCGGTATTCAATGTATCGTAATTATACCAGACGGAAATATTGCTTTGGGAAAATTGGCACAGGCTTTAATGTATGGTGCTAAGGTTATAGCTATTAAAGGCAACTTTGATGAGGCATTAAAAGCTGTTATTGAAATTACAAATAAATATCCTATAACTTTGGTAAACTCTATTAATCCTTTCAGACTTCAAGGACAGAAAACTTCTGCTTTTGAAATTTGCGATACTTTAGGAAAAGCACCTGATTATTTGGTTATACCTGTAGGAAATGCTGGAAATATATCTGCATATTGGATGGGTTTTAAAGAGTATAAAGAAAACGGCAAGTCATCTAATTTACCAAAGATGATAGGTTTTGAGGCTGAAGGCTCTGCTGCTATAGTGCAAAATAGGGTAATAGAAAATCCTCAAACTATTGCTACTGCTATAAAAATAGGAAATCCTGCCAGCTGGAAATTGGCTGTTAATGCTGCAAATGAATCAAATGGTTTTATAGATTCTGTTACTGATGATGAAATATTAGAGGCTTATAAAATGCTTACAAGAGAAGAGGGTATATTTGCTGAACCTGCTTCTGCTGCTTCATTAGCTGGTATAATTAAAACTTATAAAGCCGGTAAATTAAATAAAGGAGATACTGTAGTTTCTGTACTTACAGGAAACGGACTTAAAGATCCCGATAATGCTATTAAAGTTTGTAATGCTCCTATAAAAGTTGATAACAATATAGAAGAAATAAGGAATGCTATAGGAATATAATTATGAATAATGTTAAAAAAGTTAAAAATAATAAAACTGTAATGAATAAAAAATTAGTAACTTTCAAAATACCTGCTACTTCTGCTAATATTGGTTCTGGTTTTGATAGTGTAGGACTTGCTTTAGATTTGTACAATGAAATACATATTTATTCTAATGAAAATTCTAAAAAGATAGAGTTTGAAATCAGCGGAGAAGGTGAAAATGAAATATCAAAAGATGACAATATGATACTTGATGCCATGAAATTGGTATATAAAAGATTAAAAGCAAAGCCGGATAAAGGATATATAATAAAATGTGTAAATAGAATACCTCTCTCACGCGGGCTTGGAAGCAGTTCTGCTGCTATAATAGGAGGACTTCTTTCTGCTAATTATATACTTGGCAATAAGCTTTCTATAGAAGATGATATATTAAATATGTCTGTTCAATTGGAGGGACATCCGGATAATGTATCTCCTGCCATACTTGGAGGAATAATATCCGGAGTTGTACGTAAAAATGAAGATTTCAAATATGTTAAAATTAATCCGCCTAAAAATTTAAAAGCAATAGTAGCTATTCCAAATTTTCATTTAAGTACTGAAATTGCTAGAAATGCATTGCCTAAAGAAATAAGTTTTAAAGATGCCATATTCAATATTTCAAGAGCGGCACTTTTAACATCGGCTTTATCTTCAAACAGACTTGATTTGCTTGAAGTGGCAACAGATGATAAACTGCATCAGGATTATAGGGCTAAATTTATACCTGGGCTTAAAGATTTATTCAAACAGGCAAAAGATTCCGGAGCTTATTCTGTTACAATCAGCGGTGCCGGTTCTTCAATACTTGCATTGGTAAAAAATGATGAGAAAATAATTAAAAAAGTTTCCGAATCCATGAAAAATAGTTTCTCTAAAAAGAAAATAGATTCTGAAATAAAAGTTCTAAATATTCCTGTGAAAGGTATTTTAATAAAATAAATTTTTATTTTGTAACATGCTGGTATTTTTTATCAGCATGTTTTTTATAGTTATGATATTATAGATTTTTTGGCATGTTCTAATAACTCTTCAGCATGTTTAATGCTTGCTTCTGTAATTTCTTTACCTGTAATCATTCTAGCTATTTCTTTAACACGCATAGAATCATCAAGTTCTTCAATTGTTGAAGTTACTATATCTTCTCCTTCATTTTTTGTAACTTTAAAATGATTATTGGCGTATATTGCAATCTGTGCTAAATGTGTAACACTTAAAACCTGTTTTCTTTTTGAAAGCGATGCTATCTTTTCTCCTATTACCTCAGCTATTCTTCCTCCGACTCCAACATCAATTTCATCGAATACGCATGTTTCGCAGTAATCTCCTATTGATAATACACTTTTTAATGAAAGCATTATTCTTGATATTTCACCGCCTGAAGCTATTTTTCTTAAAGGCTGGAACATACTTTGTTTATTTGGTGCTATGATAAATTCTATATTATCTATACCGCTGGAAGAGGCTTTAACATGTGAGCCGTCTATAACAAGTATTCCGTCATCGTCTTCATCAAGTGTTATTTCTACATCAAATTTTGTGGATGACATTCCTAAATCATTCATTTCATTTTCTATAGCTTTTATAAATTCGTCTTTTCTATTATGTCTTATTTCAGAAATTTCTTTTGCAAATTGCGAAGTTTTTTCTCTTAATGATTCAATTTCATTTTTGAGATTTTGAATATCATCTTCAGAGAAATTTAATGACTCCAATTTTTCTTTGGCTTCTTTTGCATAATTTATAATGTCTTTTATATTTGAGCCGTATTTTTTCTTTAATGTATTTATAAAGAAAAGCCTCTCATTTAAAGACTGCATTTCTTCAGGATCGAATTTAGTTTTTGCTCTTATTTCTGTCAATACGCTTTTTATATCTTCAAGATTTAATGTTATGCCTTCTATTTGAGAAGCCATATCAGAAAGTCTGTTATCATATTTTGATACAGCCTGCAATGCTGATATGCTTCTAGTAAGTTTTATATATGCTCCGGATTCGCTTCCGAATATATCTTTGTTAATAGAAGATAATGAAGATGCTATACTTTCAGCATTTGACATCATAGTTATATCATTTTTTATATCTTCATCTTCATTTGGCTTTAATTTTGCATTCTCTATTTCATCTATGGCATATTCCAAAAAAGATTTTTCTTTTAGGATTGTATTTTTATTTTGCAATATTTCATTGTACTGCTTTATAAGTTTTACTAATTTATTGTAATGCTCTTTATAATTTTCTAGTTTATCATCAATATTTAAATAGCTGTCATAAAAATTTAAATGATTAATAGGATTAAACAATGACTGATGTTCATGCTGTCCATGTATATCAACTATTAAATCCCCAAGTTCTTTTAATTCTGCAACTTTTACTCCAACATTATTTATGAATGATTTACTTTTTCCGTCTTTTGTTATTTCTCTTTTTATATTAAGCTCATCATTATTTATTTCTATATTCCATTCTTTTAATTTTGATTTTACTATGTTTGATGATGACTGCAGACTGAAACATCCTGTAACTATTAATCTGTCACCATTTGCTCCAACCATTCTAGTAGAACCTTTTTCTCCTGTTATAAGTTCTAATGCACTAATAATTATACTTTTTCCTGCACCTGTTTCTCCAGTTAATACATTAAATCCATTATTAAAATTAATTTTCAATTTATCTATTAGTACAAAATTTCTTATTTCAAGATATTTGAGCATTATCTACCCCAATTAAGTTTATTACGAAGTATATCATAAAATAATCTATTGGCACTTTGGAATATATAGCAGCTTCTATTGCTGACTTCTGCTTTTACAATATTATTATTATCAAATTTACATACTTCATATCCGTCTATAGTAATCATAGCTTTTAATGAATTGCTGGCTAATTCTAATTGTATGCTGTCGCCTTTAGGTATTACTAAAGGTCTGAATGTTAGTGAATGAGGAGCTACTGGTACAAATGAAATAGCATCAATAGTAGGTGCTAGTATAGGGCCTCCTGCACTTAAAGCATAAGCAGTAGAACCTGTAGGCGTAGCTATTACGACCCCGTCTCCTACAATAGATGATATCATTTTGCCGGATATTTTAATGTTTATATAAATTGCTCTTCCGCCGCATTTGCTTAAAACTAATTCATTAACAGCAAAATATTCTTTTACTTTTGAACTTTTAGTTGAAGATATTCTAACTGATAATAATGTTCTCGGTTCTATTTCATATAATGTTTTTCTATTATCAAAGTATTCCTCTAATATAAGGTATGCTTCATCCGGAGGAATTTCTGATATAAATCCTAATGTTCCGTTATATATAGGAAGAACTGATATATCATATTTTATAGCTATTTTTAATGCAGATAATAAAGTTCCGTCTCCGCCTATTGATATAAGCATTGATACATCTTTTAATTGTTTTATTGCTTTAATGATATTATAATATGTGGATATATCATAATCTACAACTATATCTTTTATATTATGCTTTTCTAATATTTTTTTTATATTTGCTACTATGATATTGGGGTCGCCTCTCATTTTATTAACGATGATCCCAACAGTATTTTTATTTTTTTTGTTGTTTTTTATATTACTTTCCATAATAAATTAATCTATCATTAAAAATAAAGTATAATTATAACAAACACTCATTAATATATCAAGGTATATATTGATAATTTTTTAATTTTGTATTAAACTGTCAATATGATTTTATTTAGTATATTTTATTTTTTAATATCTATTACCTTTACATTGATATGTGTTTTAGTATTATTTTTATTTTATCCATTTGTTAGAATATTCAGCAGAGTATCAGCTATAAATTATGTTCATTCTATAGCTAAGCTTTGGGGAAGCATAATAATGCGTTTAACTTTAGCGTCTTTCAAAATAGAAGGAAAAGAAAATTATGATCCTAACAAAACTTATTTATTAACACCTAATCATCAAAGCTCATTTGATATATTCTGCTGTTTTACAATATTTAGAAAATCTTATGCTTTTGTTTCAAAAGATACTTATGGAAAGGTTCCATTTATAGGGAAAGGAATGTCTCTTGCTAATTATATATTTGTGAAAAGAGGTACTGTAGGAGCGGCTAAGTCAATAGATGATATGGAAGAAAGGCTTAAATCAAATACAAGCATTATTATATACCCTGAAGGAACTAGAAGCGATAGCGGGGAAATAAAAAAAACTAAAAGGGGAATATTAAAGATAGCAGAGAGATGTCCTGATATTCCTGTGCTTCCGGTTGTTATATGCGGTACTAGAAATATTATGAAGGCTAGAAGCTTGAAAGTTTCTCCGTTTAGAAAAATAACAATTAGATTTTTGAAGCCTTTTTATTTTAAAGATATAGAAGGCGATGATAATGCCAAGTTAGATTATTGGTATGATGTAATGTCAAAAAATTACAATGAGTTAAAGTCTGAAAAGTAATTAATAGGTATTTACAAAGTTAAAATTATCTGTATAATATTAGCTATTAAATTATATGAGGTAAAATAAATGTCTGTAAAATGTGTTTGGTGCGGCAAACAAATAGAGGAAGTACAAGGTCAGGCTACTATGGATACCTGCGATGAATGCGAAGATTTTTTTGAAGAACATATTGATGATATATCAGATTCTTTAAATGAGCTTCTTAAAAAAAATGAATCTTCATCATCAAAGCCTACAGATAAAAAGGCTTGTATTAGTTATTCTCTTATAACAGCCATTCACATGTTAAGTTCAAAACCATATATAGAGTTTAAAGATTCTAAATATAAAGATTTACTTTCGGATAATAAAAAATGAGAAAATTATACATAATAACTTTTATATTTTTTTGTTTTACTGTAAGTTTAGTGCCAAAATCTCAGGAGAATTTTTACTGCGAATATTGCGGCAATAGATTTAATTCTGTCAAAATATTAACATCTCAAAACTGTATGCGTCATCCTAATGGTAATTATAAAGGAAAGCATAAACTTTATGAGGGAAGCGAAAAAGATGAGTATACATGTAAATATTGCGGTAATAAATATAAAACATTAAAACAATTAACTTCTGCAAAATGCATGCGTCATCCTAATGGTAATTATAAAGGATATCATGCTCCCACTTTATAATCTAGCTAAAAAATAACTTGACTATAAATAATTTTAAATATATATTTATTATATTATTCTTATTTAATATTCTTTTATATTCTCAGACTCCAGATGTTAAATGCATTACACAGAATAGTAGTTATAATAGAAATTCAGCTTTAATGTAATTCAAGATTTCCAGAACGTATATTATGTTATTGGGCTTCTAATTATAGTAAATTATTAAAGCACGGATAAAAATATGATGCTTTAACTCTGTAATTAGTATTAATTGATATTATACTTATAATATTTTTAATTAGTAATAAAATAAATTTATGTTGTAATGTAATGTAGTCAGCCACACATATAAAAGACTATCTATAATATTTTGAAATAAGGTGCCGGTTGATGCTACAGCTTGTAGGATGTTATTATGTTAGATTTAGTAAAAGAAAAACTATAATGGAAAAATTATAAAAAAGATAAAGTAGATTTTAATACAATCTCTAAATAACAGGTTTAAGTATACAGGAAATAGAAAAGTGATAATAACAAAATGAATATTATATAATTTTAACTTTATATTTGACAAAATATATTTTTTATGATATAATATAAAAACAGATTTGAGAGAAACTCTAAACTCTAAACTCTAAACTCTAAACTCTAAACTCTAAACTCTAAACTCTAAACTCTAAACTTGTTTAAAATTTAACTAGGGGTTAAAAGTTGTTTTTTACATTTTTATAATAATTAACTATAATTTAATTAAAAGGAAATAACAATGAATAATGATTTTGAAAAACAAATATAACCATTCTTTTTTGTAGAACATAAAAATAGTGCTTCTCTTTGCCTAAATATTGGAGAATATAAAACAGAAATATTTGAAGAAAGAGAAGATGAAGGTTTTGAAGGCGGAGGGTATGATTGGCAGTCTTTGGCTATAGTATTTTTAGAAGAAAAAGTGCCAGAGTTAAAAGGCATTATTGATTTTGATTCTGAGGCAAGTATGTTCTGTGCTTATAGTAGTAATATTGAAGCATTAAAGAAATTTGCTTTGTTATTTAAAGATGCATGCGAAGATGATAAACTTATAAGCGATTTATTTT
>NZ_CALXRN010000033.1 GCF_944390595.1 uncultured Brachyspira sp.
AATGCTTTAAGCTACAATGAACTTAATAATGATTTAGCTAATTATTCTGTACATGCCAGCGAAAAATCTTCTATTGGAATAAGTACTGATCCTAAATCAGGCAAAGCTACTAATATTAAAATAGATAATAATGATATTACTTCAAGAGATTTCAGAAGCACACTTTCTCCTAGATTAGTACCTTCATTGAATTTTACTATTAAAAAAGTTGATAATGGTATCATAATTACTGGTAAAGGAAGCGGACACGGTGTAGGTATGTGCCAATGGGGTGCTTATGGTATGGCTCAAGTTAAAAAAGATTATAAAGAGATTTTAAAATTCTATTATAATGGAGTTGATATTGTAGATTATAATAGAGTTAATAAAGAATTTGAACCAGATGTTTGGGGAAATTGATATATTCATTAGGTAGAATATAAAAGGCTTATATTGATATTCAATATAGGCCTTTTTTATTTATTAATTATTTTTTTATCATATTGTATAAAAACTTCATATCTTTAATTTTTTTAGAATATGGAGGATATTTTGTTTTTATTTCAAAACTATATCCTTTATTTAAAATAGTTGTCTTTTTTGAAAAGCATTCAAAACTATAATACCCATGATACTGTCCAATTCCGCTATTGCCAACACCTCCAAATGGAGCATTAGGATTCAATATATGGCTTATAGTATCATTGACAGAACATCCTCCATAACTTATCTTTTCTATAAAATAATAATTAAAATCAATGTTTTCAGAAAATATATACATAGCAAGAGGATTAGGACATATTTTTTCTATTATTTCTTTTGCTTCTTCTTTTGTTTTATAATAAAGTATTGGAAATATGCTTCCAAATATTTCATCTTTGATTATATTAGTTTCTAAATTTCTTGGTTCTATTAATGTTATTGAAATAGACAAGTTATTATCATCATATTCACCGCCGTAAATAATTTTTCCATCATTTAAATATGATTTTAATCTATTATAATGGTTTTGATTTATTATTCTATGAAGTTTTTTTTCATCATTAAATAATTTCATTTCTTTATCAAATGCATTTAAGAATTTATCTTTCAAATCTTCTCTAATAAGTATATAATCCGGAGATACGCATGTTTGTCCTGAGTTTATAAATTTTCCCCATATAATTCTTTTTACAGCCTTATTAAAGTTATTATCATCTACATCACCAATGATAACAGGAGATTTTCCTCCAAGCTCTAATGTTACCGAAGTAAGAAACTCTGATGCATTAGACATTATAATTTTTCCAACTCTAGGAGAACCTGTAAAAAATATTTTATCATATTCTATTTTTGTTATGCTTTCAGGAGGTATATTTTTATCTACAACAGAAATATATTCTTCATCAAATGTGTTTTTTATAGAATTGTATATTACATCATATACAGTAGGAGTCAGCTGAGAAGGTGCTATTACAGCAGTATTTCCTGCTCCTATTGCCCCTACAATAGGAAGAAAAGTTAATTGTATAGGATAATTCCAAGGAGATATTATTAATGATACACCGAACGGTTTATTTATTATATTCGTTTGAGAATCTATAGTAATCATATTTCTTTTTACTTTTTTATTATGCATCCATCTTTTTAGATTCTTTATAAATAAATTAATTTCTTCCATCACCATATACAATTCACTTGCTATGGCTTCAAATTCAGATTTTTGCATATCTTTATATAAAGCATTTATAAAGTCTTTTTCATATTTTATAAGCATAGATTTTAATTTCTTTAATTGCTCTATTCTAAAATTGTATGATAATGTTTTTGAAGTTTTAAAAAATTTCTTTTGTTTATCTCTTAATTCTATTAAATCCATTTTATATATTTCTCCATAATTTGTTTACTATTAATATACAAAAATATTCATAAATTACTATTATTTTTTATGATTAATATATTGAATTGATTTGCAAAAAATTATAAAAATAATAAAATAAAATCTATATATAAAAATTATATTCGGATTTTGTGTAAATGGGAAATAAAGTTACTAATATTTTTAATAAAAGATTCTTACTTTTCTTTTTTTCTTTTGCTATTATTGCTGCTGTGATTGCTTCTATGTTGACAGCTCAAGATATTTCATTAAAGAAAAAAATAACTTCAAAGAATAAAGTCAATTATGGTACGGCATTAGAATTACATAATAGAGAAAAGTATTTAGAAGCATATAAACAATTTACAAATATAATGAATAGTGATGAAGACTCAATTATAAAAGATTATATTATATATTATGGTGCTAAAAGTGCCTTAAATGCTAATATGTATGATGAAGCTATAGATTTATATACTTTATTAATGAAAGAATATGCAAATTCTCCATTATATCCTTATGCTGAACAGTATAAAGCATTGGCAGAGTTCTATAGAGATGATTATCCTATAAGTAATTTTTTTAATAGCAAGAAACAAAATTGGATTAAAGAATTTGTAGGTATAAGGGCTTTAAGAAATACAGATGATACTAATAAAGCTAAAATGGTAGCTTATGAACTTATAACTAAATTATCAAACAGTGAAGCCATTATTTATTATAATGATAATTATGAAGATGAAATATCATTATTTGATAATAATTTAAAATATAAAACGGCTTCAGTATTATATAATGCCGGATTTAAAAAATCTTCACTAAAACATTTTCAATATTTATACTCTAATAATTCTTATAAGGGAAATTCCACTTATTATATTGCTAGGATAAATGAATCAGAAGGAAATAGAGAAGAAGCTGCTAAATTCTATGATGAATATTTATCTAATCCAAAGAATAAAGCATACAGAAAAATGAGTCTTTATTATTCTGCCGGCAATTATGCTAAATTGACTAATAATACAAAGTCAATGGAATTGTATAATATATTTTTAAAAGAATATCCTAAAGATGATTATGTTCCAAGAATATATAATAATTTTGTTAATATGAGTTTGAATAAAGATAATTTAGTCCAGGCAAAAGTTTATTTAAGTAATGTTATGAATAAATTTCCAAATAGCTGGCAAACTGAATTAGCATTAAAATCATATTTAAGAAAAGCTTTTAAATTAAAAAATAAAACAGAAACATATTTTGCAACTAAAGCATTAGAGAAAAGATATAGAACATTCAGACATGATTTTCCATTATCTTGGAATATGTGGACTGCTGAAGAATTTGGAGATACTGAAAAAAGAGATGAATATTTAATGAAAATACTTCTTACAAGTAAAAATCATTATTTTGTTAATGGAGCTTTGAGTTTAGCAAATGATGAAATGATAAAAAATGTTGAAATCAGCAATACTTATTATTTTGATGAAGCCCAAAAATATTACACTGATTCAAACTATACTAAATCCATGCAGATGCTTGATAAGATTCAGTTCTTAAATTATATTTCTACTGGAAAAGAAGATGATTTTATGAAATCAGCTAGAGATATGGCTAAAAATATTCTTATGCAAAATGAATTTGTAAAAGAGCTATATTCAAATAAAAGCGATTATGATTTATTTAGTGAATTATCATTGCAAACTACTAATGAAGTTGATAGATCTATATTACTATATTGTTATGGGGATTATGATAATGCATATACAGAATATGATAAAATATTTAAGAAAGCTGATAAAATAACATATCCATTGTTTTATTTTGCTGAAAAGATTTTTAAAGATTCAGGCAATACTAAAAGGCTCATGCAAATATCTGTCAATATAGGAAAATATTTTGATTATCCATATAATAATAATGTAGATTTACTTCCAGATGAGTTTAGAAAGAGAGTTTATCCTAGATATTTTGATGAGTATGTTCTTCCAGAGGCAAAACATTATAAAATAGATCCATTATTTGTATATTCTATAATGCGTGAGGAAAGTACATTTGACCCAAAAGCTAAATCTTGGGTTGGAGCTATGGGACTTATGCAGTTAATGCCTGCTACAGCTAAAGAACAAAATAGAAATCCTAGATACAGATATGATCCTTTAGATTTAACTGATCCTAAACAAAATATTAATATAGGTATTGGACATTTAAGCTGGTTATTTAAAAATGAAAATGCAAGCAACTACATAATAGTAGCAGCAAGTTATAATGCTGGTTCAGGACGCGGAGCAAGATGGAAAAAAGAATACGGTACTAATAATATGTATCGTACAGGCAGATTTATAGATATAGAAGAAACTGAATATTATGTAGAGAAAGTTATTAATACTTATGAACATTACAGTAAATATTATAAAGATTAAAATACAATTATTTCTATAAATAATATCTAAAATGTAAATAAAATGTAAAATTTATTTGCAAAAAATAAAAAAAATAATAAAATAATAATTACTATATAAAAAATGTTTTGGAATGAGGATAAATGAAGAATAAAATTTTAAAAATATTTAATAAAAGAGTTTTATTATTTGCTTTAACTTTTGAAATTATAATCATAATAATGACTTCTATGTTGGGTGCTGAAGATATATCTTTAAAAGAAAATATTATATCAAAAAATCCAATTAACTATGGTACAGCATTAGAGCTTTACAATAGAGGAAAATATTTAGATGCTTATAATCAATTTAAAGATATCATAAACACAGAAGAAGATCTATTTATAAAAGATTATGTAATATATTACGGAGCAAAAAGTGCATTTCTTATCGATATGTATGATGAAGCTATAAGTTTATATGATTTGCTTATTAAAGAATATCCTCGTTCATCATTGTATACTTATGCTGAGCAGTATAAAGCACTTGCAGAATTTTATAGAGATGATTATCCTATAAGCGATTTTTTTAATGGAAATACTCAAAAATGGATTAAAGAGTTTGTTGGAGTAAGAGCTTTAAGAAACACTGATGATACAAATAAGAAGAAAATGATAGCTTATGAACTTCTTACTAAATTTTTAAATAGAGAAGCAGCTATTTATTATAATAATAATTATCCTAGTGAAATTATGCAGCTTGATAATAATATGAAATTTAATATAGCTGAGGAACTTTATAACGCAGGATATAGAAAGTCATCATTAAAATATTTTGAAAATTTGTATAATAATAATTCTCATAAGGCGAATTCTACATACTATATGGCAAGAATTAAGCAGCTTTCTGGAAATAGGGCAGAGGCTTCAAAATTATTTGATGAATATTTATCCAACAGAAATAATAAAACTCATAGAAGATTAGCTCTTTATTATTCAGCTAGTAATTACAATAGATTAAAAAATTCTTCTAAATCAATGCAGCTTTATAATACATTTTTGAAAGAATATCCTAGAGATGATTATGTTCCAAGAATATATAATAATTTTGTTAAAGTGAGTTTGAATAATAATAATTTACTTCAGGCAAAAACTTATTTAACTAATATTTTAAAAAGATTTCCAAAAAGCCGTCAGACAGAATTGGCATTAAAATCATATTTAAGAGCTGCATTCAAATTAGAAAATAAAACAGAGACTTATTTTGCTACTAAGGCTTTAGAAGATAAATATCAAACTTTCAGACATGATTTTGCATTGTCTTGGAATATGTGGACTGCTGAAGAATTTGGAGATACTGAAAGAAGAGATGAGTATATAATGAAAACTCTTCTTACAAGCAAAAGCCATTATTTTCTAAAAGGGGCATTGAGCCTAGCAAGTGATGAAATGGTTCATAATGTTGAGCTTAGTAATGATTATTATTTAAATGAAGCTAGGAAATACTACGACAATTCTAGTTTCGACAAAGCTATGAAAATGCTTAATAATATACAATTCTTAACTTATGCTGCAACTGGAAAAGAAGATGATGTTACAAAAGAAGCAAGAGCTACGGCTAAAAATATACTTATGAGAAATAAATTTGTTAAGGAAATGTATGCTGGAAAAACTGAAGGTGAATTATTCAATGAATTATCTCTTCAAACTAGAAGAGAAGTTAACAAAGCAATAGTTTTATATTATTATGGGGATTATGAGAATGCATATACAGAATTTGATAAAATATTTAAAAAGACTCCGGTAACTTATCCTTTATTCTATTTTGCTGAGAAAATATTTATAGATTCACAAAATACAAAAAGATTAATACAGGTATCATCTAAGATAGGCAATTATTTCGGATATCCTTATAATGATAATGTAGACTTGCTTCCGGATGAACTTAGAAAAAGAGTTTATCCTAGATATTTTGATAAATATGTTGTTCCTGAAACTAAATATTATAAAATAGAGCCGGCTTTTGTTTATGCTATAATGCGTGAGGAGAGTTTATTTGATCCTAAAGCTAGGTCTTGGGTTGGAGCTATGGGACTTATGCAGTTAATGCCTGCAACAGCTGCAGCAGAGAATAGAAAGGCAAGATATAGATATAAGCCTCTAAATTTAACAGACCCTAAACAGAATATTAATTTAGGTGTTTCACATTTAGGATGGTTATTCAGCAGTCAGAAAGCAAGTAATTATATATTAGTTGCTGCAAGCTATAATGCTGGTTCAGGACGAGGAAGAAGATGGAAAAAAGAGTATGGAACTAACAACATGTACCGCATAGGAAGATTCATTGATATTGAAGAGACAGAATATTATGTAGAGCGTGTTATAAAAAGTTATGAATATTACAGCAAATATTATAAAGATAAATAATAATTATAAGTTATTATATATTATCTAATATAAGAGTTAAATCTTTTTTCTCTATTATAATGCTTGCTTCTTTTTTGAGTATATCTTTAGCACAGAAGGCCGCTTTATTTTTGGCATATTGAAACATGCTTAAATCGTTGGCACCATCTCCGACAACAAGAGTATCGTCATAAGATATATTTAAAAGTTTTTGAAGAGTCAATAACATTTTTCCTTTGCTGTCAGAAAACATCATTTCACCTCCGACTTTTCCTGTTAAAATATCATCTTTTGCATGAAATATATTTGAGAACTCAGCATCCAAATTAAGTTTTTCAGCGAATGGAATAGTAGCATTCTTGAATCCTCCAGAAAAGCATACGCATTTATATCCTTTTTTATGAAGCTCTTCTATGGTTTCTTTTGCGCCATTCATTACAGGAAGAGAATTGCAAATTTCATTAACAGTTTTTAATTTTATTCCTTTAAGAAGCGATACCCTCATTTGCAAACTTTCAAAAAAATCTAATTCTCCTCTCATTCCCATTGCTGTAATATCTGAAATTTCTTTAGCAAAATTAGTTTCTTTTGCAATGATGTCAAGAGTTTCACCATCCATTAATGTAGAATCAAAATCAAAAACTGCTAATTTCATTTTTATTTATCCTATAATTATAAAGTATATTCTGCTGTGAGTCTTACATATTTAGGATCATGCACCCCGTCTATATTTGAAATCTTTGTTATAACATCATTTCCTATAACTCTATCAACGTTAATAGCCATTATAGACATATTGCTTCCTTTTATATTCTCTGATACGCTCATTGAACCAATATTTATAGAATCTGAAGAAAGAACTGTTGCAACTTTAGCTACCATAGCAGGCTGGTTTATATGAGGTACAACTAATATATGAGGCTGAGGCTTTATTATAACATCATAATCATTAAGCTTAACTATTCTTGCAATATTTTTTGCTATTAGAGATACTGATACACTTGTTGTATCTTTATCTGTTATCAATTTTACTTTAAGTATTCCTGTAAAAGTAGAAGGAGCTTCTGATTTTATAGTTTTTACTTCTATTCCTCTTTGCTTAGCTAGATAAGGAGCATTTACATAATTAACATCTTGGAACATATATGATAATGCACCTTTTAATATAGCAACTTCAAGAGGCTGAATATCCAAATTGATTAAATCTCCTTGTGCTGTTATTTCAAGAGATTTTATTTTACCATTAGCAAGCTGCATTATCATTTCTCCGGCATTTTCAGCTATTTTCATATAATCTTTAACCGGCTCTAATTTTTCAGGATTAAGAGAAGGTATATTAACAGCTGATTCTGTGTAGCCTCCTGACAATACTTGTTTTATTTGCTTTGCTACATCTATTGCAACATTGATCTGAGCTTCTTTTGTACTAGCACCAAGATGAGGAGTAAGTATCAAATTATCTTTTTTATATTCTATCAATGGACAAGTTTCTATTTTAGGTTCATTTACAAAAACATCTATAGCAGCAGCAGCTATTATTCCGTTTTCCAATGCATTTTTTAAATCTTCTTCATTAACAAGTCCTCCTCTTGAACAGTTGATAATTATTGCCGTATTTTTCATTTTGCATAAATTATCTTTATTTATTATATTATTTGTTTCAGGAGTTTTTGGTATATGAAGAGATAAATAATCCAATTTAGGCAAAAACTCATCTAAAGAAGTTTCATAAACAGCTCCGCTTTTTTGTACAATTTCTTCGGTTGCAAAAGGATCATAAACTATAACTTTCATTCCAATAGCCAAAGCAATATTTACAACTTTTCTTCCTATTCTTCCAAATCCCATAACTCCCAAAGTTTTACCTAAAAGTTCATTTCCGGTAAATTTATCTCTGTTCCATTTTGCTTCCTTAGTAGAAACAACAGCAGGTACAATATTTCTTGATACTGCAAGCATTAAAGCTATAGTATGTTCAGATGCAGCTATAGTATTTCCATCGGGAGAATTGACAACTATTACACCTTTTTCTGTAGCAGCTTCTACATCAATATTATCAACTCCGACACCTGCCCGTCCTACTATTTTTAAATTTTTACCAGCTTCTATAATATTTTTTGTAACTTTAGTCTGACTTCTTACCATTAAAGCATCATATTCACCTATAACTTTTATAAGTTCCTCTTCGCTCATTGTAGGAAGAAATACAGCATCAGCAACAGATGTTATTATATCTTTAACACATTCATTTATATTATCAGTTATTAAAACTTTCATTTTTTATCTCCTTATTATTGCTATGCTCGAAAAAGCCTATAAACTCCTCGATAATGAATTATCGAGGAGGCTTTTTCTCGCTTCTTTTGTTGTTATGTTTGCCTTCGCCTATAATTATTTGCCAAACGAGTTTGTCAGATGGCTTCGGCTCACTTTTATATTGTTATGTTCGCCCGCATTTAAATAAAGGTCCTAATTGGTTCGCCTATAATTAACAAATAAATAAATTTATTTGTACAGCTGCCGCTTTTTTATTTTTATTAATAAAAAAATAAAATATTCTAATATAATAGAAATATATTATATTAGAATATTCTAAAATATATATAATTGTTATTTATTTAATTCTTCTATTATTTTTTTTACTCCTATTCCTAATTCAAATTTATATCCCAACTTCAAAAGGCTAGCTTCCAAAGCTCCAACTGCCATTATTAAATCACGCCCGCAAACGAATCCAAGAGTTCCGATTCTAAATATTTTGTTTTCTAAAGCTCCTTGTCCATTTGCAACAATTATATCATAATCTTCTTTTAAAGTTTTCCTTATATCAGGAACCGTTATTCCATCTGGAGGAAGTATTGAAGTAATAGCATGACTTGCATTACTGTCATCTTCAACAAGTAATTTTAATCCAATGCTTCTAACAGCACTTCTCAATGCCATAGTTAGCTTTTTATGTCTTAAATTAACATTTTCAATACCTTCTTCTTTTATCATCTTTAAAGAAGTATTAAGAGATGTTATTAAATTAACAGCAGGAGTAAATGGGGTAGTGTCCTTAGCCAAAGATTTTTTATGTTCAGTCCAATTAAAATAAAAACTAGGATACTTGCATTTTTCATGCATTTTAAAAGCATTTTCACTAGCAGTTAAAAATGATAAACCAGGTGCAATCATAAATCCTTTTTGAGAACCTGATATTGCAACATCTATTCCCCATTCATCTGTTTTAAACTCCATAGCACATAAGCTTGTTATACCATCAACAACAGATACAGCACCATGTTTTTTTATAATGGAACATAATGTTTTTATATCATTAGCAGCGCCTGTTGAAGTTTCACTGTGTGTAAGAGTTACTATTTTTATTTCTTTATCTTTATTCAAAGCCTCTTCAAGCATTTCAGGACTTATAACCTTACCAGCTTCTACTTCTATCTTTGTAACGATAGCACCTCTGCTTGCAGCAATTTTAGCCCATCTTGAACCAAAATTTCCAATAGATAGGCATAATACTTTATCCCCTTCATTAATAAGATTTTCTAAAGCTGCACACATAGCCCCTGTTCCGCTTGCCGTAAATAAAAATACATCGTTTTTTGTTTGAAATACATATTTTAAATTTTCATAAACTTCTTTTAAGATATTTGAAAATTCTTTGCTTCTATGAGCCATAGGATGTTTGGCCATTTCTATCAATGCCGATTCCGGTACAGGTGTAGGTCCGGGTATCATCAAAAATGTTTTATCTTTCATCGTAAAATTCTCCTTAAATATTTTAAATACAGCATAACGGATTGTACTATTATATAATATTTATACATTTTTAACAATACTATATTTAGTAATATTAATATAAAACTATTTATTTATATACAAAAAGTTCGATTTTTTATATATAATCTATAAAATATTTTAATAAAAAAATTCCTTGACAATACATAATCTTTTATATATTATTTATTATCTAAAAAATTATGATAACAAAATCAGATATTAATCAAAGGAATTATAAAATAATGAAATCATTAAAGAAAGAGATCATATATCCTATTATATTTATATTGCTTTCTATATTATTTTTCTACAGCAATTTAACATTTTCATATCTTCAAATGGGAGATGTTATTCTTTGGGATATAAAGAATATTAAGGATGCAATATTCAGCGGTAGTTTATATTTTTGGAATAATGCGTATTTCACAATAGCAACATCATCAGCAGTTCCAATTCACCCTAAATCATTACTTATAGCATTACTTCCTAATGATATATATCCGCAAGTAAGTATAATATTTCATATATCAATAATGGGATACGGATTATTTTTATTCTTAAGAGAGAAAAAACTATCTATAAAAGCATCTATGTTTGGAGCTATTGCTTTGATGTTTTCTAATGCAATGATAACATTAATACTTCCTGGACACTTAGGTAAATTTGAAACTTACTGTTATTTCCCTTTTGTATTATATTTTCTTTCCAAAGCTATGAATAGTGAAAAATGGATTCATTTCTTTTTTACAGGAGCATTTTTAGGTATAGCTTTTTTAGGCGGTGCTTTAGATGTCGCTATGTATTTTGCTTTATTTTTGTCATGTTATTTCTTATATTTATTATATTCTAAAAAGAATGAACTTAAATTAATAGATTTTATAAAAAATGATTTTAAAAGAATAATACTTTTATGTTTGAAATTTGTATTGGTTGCTGTATTTTCATTTTTGATGTCAATACAGATAATAATGATCACAAGAAATACTCAAGATATGGGGGCGGCAGGAGTTGAGAATAAAGATCAATTATGGCAATGGGCTACAAGATGGTCATATCCTCCAGAAGAAATACTAGGATTTTTTATGCCTGGATTTTTCGGATACTATTCTGGAAGTGAAACGCATCCTTATTGGGGAAGAATAGCAAATATGGAAGGAGAGCCTAAAACTTCAAATTTCTCTTTAACTTCTGCCAATATCGGATATATAACTTTTATTTTTATAATATTCGCAGTATTTATAAGCAGAAAAAAATATAGTGAAAAATATTTTTGGATTGGTACAGCTTTATTCTTTTTAATAGCAAGTTTCGGAAGATATTTTCCTGTTATATATGGAGCTTTATTTCAGATACCAATATTTAGAGATGCTAGAAATCCAAACAAATTTATAGAAATTATACCTATTCCATTTGCAATTATATCTTCATTTGCTGCTGACTATATATTCAAAGGAATAGAGGCAAGAAAGAATGAAAAGTTACTAGAATATTTGGAAGATGAGTATAAATACGTATCTATTGCCCAAAAGATAATGTATATAATAGCTATAGCATCAGTTGTATTTGCTTTAATAACAATATTGGCAAACGGTGTTATATACAGCAGTTTCGTAGCAGATTGGAAAGAACAAAACGCTTCTTTAATAGCTAAAAATATTTCTATGTCATTTGTAAGATTAATGCTTATGTCTGCAACTACTTTACTTTTAATTACTAATGCTATTTCTCTAAAAGAAATAACTATAAGAGATAAATTTGCAGTAATAGTTCCATTTATAGGATTTATATTATTTTCAGTATATGATTCCGGAGATATAGGATTTCTTGTAATAGGATGTATAACAGCATTTCTTTATATTATAATTGCAAACAAAGAAAATTTATTTTATAAATGTCTGCCTTATATGTTTATGGCTGTATTATTTTTAGATTTAACTCAAAGCGGAAATATGTTTATAGTAAAATCTAATTATAATCAGATGTATAATTCCACTCCTATAGTTGATCATATATTAAAAGAAGGTGATAATGAAACAACAATGCCTATATTAATCCCGTATTTATATAGGTATACAACTCATACTATGCCTTATTATAATATACCATTGACAGAACCTCCTGCTGCAAGCAGATTATCTAAAGATATAACAGATACTTTTTCTGCTTTTAGAATAAACGATTATGTGGGATATCAGCCTAGACTTATGGATTTACTTGGAGTAAGATATATATTGAGTCCTACATATTTGGATCAATCTGTTCTTTCTAATGATGTTGTAAAGATTACTGAATATCAAGATCAATTTTCTGCTGCTGTATTATATGAACTTAAAGGTTATAGAAATAAGTACGAATTTGTTAATAATGCTTATAATGCCAAAGATTTTAACGATGGTTTAGGAAGACTCACAATGCCTAATTTTAATTTGGCTAATGAAGTTGTATTATTAAATAATTCTAATAATAATCTAACTCTAAATAATCCTGATTCAATGCATAGTGTAGAACTTGTTGAAGAAACTGATACTAAAATAGTATTCAATGTAAAAACTCCTGATTCCGGTGTACTTGTATCAAAAGAAAGATATAATAAAGATTGGTCTGTAACTGTTAATGGTGAAAAAAAAGAGCTATTAAATGCTAATATTTTATTTAGGGGAGTGTATGTAGAAGCTGGGGATAATAATGTAGTATTTGAATTTACTCCTAACACTAAATATTTATATAGTACTATTATATGCTGGATTATATTTATATTGATATCTCTTGTTAATTCAATATTTTACTTAAGAAAAAATACAAAATAATACTTTTAATAAAGATTATTATCAAAATCTCTAAATATATGAATATATTTAGAGATTTTTTATATTTATGGTTGTAAATAAGAAGTAAAATATTTGTAAAAAATATTGACAAAAAATATAAAATATGATATACTATAAATATAAGGAGAGAGGGAGGTTATTTATGAAAATACTAAAAATCATAATTATAATAACAATAATCTCCTGTAGTAATTTATTTGCCGATTGGATTGTACCTGCAGAATCATTGCCTGAGAAAGCAAGGCAGTTTATTGCACAAAATTTTTCTGATTCAGAAATTTGGTATATTGAAAATGATGATGGAAAATTTGAAGTGGAATTATCAAATGGTATAAAAATAGACTTTTTATACAATGGTGATTGGAACGAAATAGATGCTGAATATGTAGGAATACCATATAATGTGTTTCCGCCTAATGTAGCAAACACAATAAGAAATACTTATCCTCAGACTGTTATTATTAGTGCTGAAAAGAAATGGGGTACTTATGAAATAAAGCTGAATAATATGATGGAGCTTTATATATCAGCTGACGGACAATTAATAGGCCAGAAATTTGACGATTGATTTACTTTCCATCCCATATACAAATGCAGGATATTAAGAATTACCTTAATATCCTGTAATTTTTTGTAAAAAAGGACTTTATTAAACAAAATCCTTTTTATATAAATCATTATCTATCTGCCATACTTATAAACTCTTGAGGTTCTATAACATTTTTATAAGCAGGTCTTATAATTCTTCTATCATCAAAGTTAAGTTCTTCTATTCTATGTGCACACCATCCTACAATTCTTGACATTGCAAATAATGGAGTATAAATTTCTTTAGGTATTCCAAGCATATCATATATAAAGCCTGAATAAAGGTCTACATTGGCACAAACTCTTTTTTTATCACCTTTAACTTTGATAAAACATTCTATAGCTCTCTCTTCTATAAGCTCTAGAAATTCAAGTTCGCAGTCTTTTTTCTTTTCTTTGGCAAGATGACGTGCTAAATCTTTTAATATAACAGCTCTAGGATCTGATAATGTATAAACAGCATGTCCCATACCATAAATTAAACCGCTGTTATCATAAGCTTCTTTATTAAGCATTTTAATTAGATAATCATCTATTTCATTTATATCTTCCCAATCATCTATTGCCTCTTTCAAATGCGTAAACATATCCATTACCTTAGCATTGGCTCCTCCATGCAAATCTCCTTTAAGAGAACCAATACCAGCAGATATGCTTGAATATGTATCTGTTCTTGCTGAACTTGTTACACGTACTGTAAATGTAGAGTTGTTACCGCCGCCATGGTCTGCATGAAGTATTAAAAGCAAGTCAAGCATTCTAGCTTCTAACGGAGTGAATTCTTGTTTCAGCATATATAAAAAGTTTTCTGCTATAGAATATTTTGGTTTAGGCAATGTTATAGTTAAATATTTCTGTGATACGCTGTATTTGTACATATTATAAGCATAAGCAATAACTGCAGGAAATCTTGCTATTAATTGTATAGACTGAAGCATTAAGTTTTCTAATGATAAATCTTCCGGATTAGGATCATGAATATACATTTCAAGTACGCATCTTGATAATATATTCATGATATTCTGACCTTCTAAATCTATTATATTCATAATAGTTTTTTTATCTAAATACATATTATCTGATATAAGTTCTTTAAAAGAGTTAAGTCTTTCTTCATCAGGAAGTTTTCCGGAAAGAAGAAGATAACATACCTCTTCATAACCCAAACGCTTATTTGTTAATATATCATCTGCTATATCATTTATACTGTATCCTCTGTAATACAATTTTCCGTCTATAGGATGAACATTTCCCTCTGCATCTTTTTCATATCCTACAACATCTCCAACATTTGTAAGACCTACTAATACTCCGGTACCGTCTTCATTTCTTAAGCCTTTTTTTACATTATATTTTTGAAAAAGCTCACTATCTATCTTTATACGTTTGCTAGAATGATCGTACAGCTTATAAAGTAAATATTCTTTTCTCATCAATAAACTCCTTTAAAATTATTTTTTAGTTTATAAAATATAATGTTATTCAATTAATAATTATAATAGAGAAACTAATTTTTCTCCAAACTCTTTAGTTCCAAGAGATACGCCGTCATTCATAAAAGCAGCTAAGTCTTCAGTAGCATATCCGCTTTCAAAAGATCTTTCTAATGCATTGATTATTAAATTAGAAGCCTCATTCATATTTAAATATTCTAATGTCATAACAGAAGAAAGTATTAATGAACAAGGATTAGCTTTGTTTTTTCCAGCTATATCAGGTGCTGTTCCATGTGTAGCTTCAAAAATTGCATGTCCTGTTTTGTAGTTAATATTTCCTCCTGGTGCTATTCCAATTCCTCCAACCATAGCAGCTAATTGATCTGATATATAATCTCCGTTTAAATTCAATGTTGCTATTACAGAATAGTCTTCCGGTTTTAATAATGTATTTTGTAAAAAGGCATCAGCTATATTATCTTTTATTATTATTTTTCCGCTTTCTTTAGCTTCTTTTAATTTTG
>NZ_CALXRN010000034.1 GCF_944390595.1 uncultured Brachyspira sp.
GTAATTAATCAAACGTATAAAGATTTAGAGATAATATGCATTAATGATGGCTCTACTGATGATTCTCTTGAAATATTGAAAGAATATGCCAATAAAGATAATAGAATAATTATAATAGATAAAAAAAATGCAGGTGTGTCTGCAGCAAGAAATGATGGAATAGATAGAGCAGGAGGAGAGTATTTATTTTGTATTGACAGCGATGATTATATAGATAATGATTTTATTGAAGTTTTTTATAACAATGCCAAAAAAAATAATAGTGATTTAGTAGTATTAAGTACTTTTTGGAATTTGGATAAAAGAGTAAATAAAGATTATCATTCTGCACTTCCTACATGTTCAATGTTTATAAAAAAATCTATATTAGACTGTCATAAATATTTAAGATATCCTTTGAATG
Source organism: uncultured Brachyspira sp. (assembly GCF_944390595.1). GTDB lineage: Bacteria > Spirochaetota > Brachyspiria > Brachyspirales > Brachyspiraceae > Brachyspira. Next base: position 404 of record NZ_CALXRN010000034.1, read on the forward strand.
TTCAGCCTGGAGAGGATGGTATATTTTCGCATGAACTTTTAATGTATACTGATAATGTCAGTTTTGAATATAATACAAATTATCATTATGTAAAAAGGGCAGGGCAGGATTCACAAAGAGCTGTTAAAGAGCCTAAAATATTATTAGTAGCTATACCTAAATGGTTTGAATTATTGGAAGAATTTTACAGTAAATATAATTTTTGGGAAAGCAAGTCATTATCTTTTGCCAAATATATTGAAGGAGAAGCGTTTTTAGCATTTAGAACAAAAAATTTTACAGCTGATGATGAGAGAAAAATTTTTGATATTATAAAAAATACTTTGAATAAAGCTTTAAAAAATATTAATAAAGATGATTATAACAAATATTTTTCAAAAGAGTTTATTGTTTTTATAGAATCTAATACAATAAAAGAATATTACAGTAAGATTAAATATAAATATAATTATATTAGATTTACAATATTTAATAAAGATGTATCAATACGCTATAAAGAGAATAGATATAAATATTATAAAAATGATGAATGATAATATTAAAAATTATGAAAAATATTGTATTTATGCTGTTTGAAAAAGAATTATAAATAGTTGAGTTTATTATATTCCGGTATAAAATATAGGCAATAGGTTTGGGAGATATAATATGTTTAAGTTATTAAAAATTATAGTATCATGCGTTTTGCTGATATTTGTACAATATACTGCTTATTCTGAGCTTGGAGGTTTTGAACTAATAATAAATTCTCCAATAGGTGCAGGCATTACATTAGTTGAAAAAAATCCTGCAGTTTCAGGCAATCCTAAAGGAGGAGGTAATTTTCAAATAGGCTTGGAGGCTGATATTGGATACATGTTTCAGATAAGAGATGATATGGGAGTTAGTTTATTAGGTTCATTAGGCTATCGTTACAGCGGTTTTAATTATTCAAAAAATAATGAATCTGAGATTTACAAGGCGTATGTTAATGATTTATATTTAGGATTCTATCCAAAATTCAATATAAAAGGATTTTCTATAGGTATTAATGTAGGAGCTAAGTTTACACTTCCTTCAAAATTACATTATAAAAGAGAGAATTATTCAAGAGAAATAACTTATATGGATAATCCTAGAACATATATAAGAGGTATTTTTAATTATTCAATATTTTTTAAGGATAATATGGCTTTTAATGTTGGATTTTATATAGGATATGACTGGGGATTCTCTTGGTCTGATACTTTGCCTGACATTAATGTTGTAAAAGGTGAAAGTTACGGTAATATTGATGTAGGCGTTCAAATAGGATATAGGCTTGGACCTAAATTCTAAAGGCATACATTTATATTATATATGCCTTTAAAATTTATAATAATTACTTTTTAGTTATTTCTATACTCCATTTAGGACCGCTGTAAACTTTATATTTTTCAGAAAAATTTCCCATATTAACAGCAATAGAAAAATTAAGCTCAGAATTAAAATAAGCCATATTATCTCCTTCAGGAACATCTCCGAAAGTATTTACAAGTTTAATATCTCCATTCCATACCAAATTACCATCATTATAAATTGAGGCATTTAAAATATCTCCGATTTGAACTCCATTATCAAGCATTAATTTACGTGGAAGCAATGTCCATACATTTCCATATTGAATATCTAGTATAGGAATATTAGCATAGAATTTACCATTTTCAAATCTTGCTTTTTCATAATCTATTTTTGTTATATTAGTGCCTAGAGATTGTCCAACTTGTTTAAAACTGATTTGCTTAGATGCTAATTTAGCAGCAGTATATACATAAACATCTCTGCCGTGAAAAGTATATGATTCATCAGAATTTTTTAATCTATTTACAGCTTCGTCAATTTCTCTTACTTCTTCTATACCTAAACTTTCTGCTACAAAAGTTAATGCTCCGTTATCAGGAGTTACAAAATAGTAATTATTAGTAGTTTTCATTACAACAGATTTTCTATCCGTACCAACTCCAGGATCTACAACATTTACAAATACAGTACCTTCAGGCCAATATCTAGCTGTTTGATCAAGTCTTAATGCAGCTTCCCAAATATTATATGCAGGTATTTCATGTGTAAGATCATAAACTTTTAAATCTTTATCTACACTTAAAGCCACTCCGTACATACTTGCAACAGCATTATCTTTTTTCCCAAAATCTGTTTGTATTGCTAAAGGAGCTTTCTCTGTTCTAGTATCGCAAGATATTAGTATTGTATAAAATAATAATATGATTAATAGTATTTTTTTCATTTTATATCCTTAGTTTAAGCTAGCATAATTGTAAAAAATTAAGGGCATAAGAATGAACTTATGCCCTTAAGTATGTGTTTTTAGTTAATTACTTAGTTTTAGCATTTAGAGCTTCTTTTTGTCTTTTAATTCTTCTTAAAGCTCTTTTACGCTTAACTACTTTTCTGTGCTGTTTTCCCACATTATCTCCTTTATATTTTTATTATATTTTATTATTAGAACCTAATACATTATTGATTTTATGCATGTATAATTTTTTCATCTCATCGCGAGCAGGTCCTAAATATTTTCTAGGATCGAATTCTTTAGGGTCATCATGGAATATTTTTCTAATAGCAGCAGTCATAGCAAGTCTTGAATCGCTGTCGATGTTGATTTTACAAACTGCACTCTTAGAAGCTTCTCTTAATTGCTCTTCAGGAATACCTATAGCATCATCCAATTTACCGCCGTTTTCATTGATCATTTTTACATACTCTTGAGGTACGCTTGAAGAACCATGAAGTACGATAG
>NZ_CALXRN010000035.1 GCF_944390595.1 uncultured Brachyspira sp.
ATTTTCTAGTTGGGTGTCCGAAATGTACGCCTGCCTCTAAAAGGTCTTTCATAACTGGTAATGACATAATCATATCCTTTAAAATAAAAATAGAGTACCGACTACGGCACCCTATCCATAAATTTCAAACATTATTTTAAAACATTAAAAATATAAAAAATCATAATGCTTTGATTACTAAATTAAGTAACAACGTCTTTTCTATATTCAAAATTTATAGTGAATAATTAAGAACGTTTTGCTATTATGGAAAAGTTTACCAATATAATCGGTGTAAAGTATACTATCATATAATAAAAAAATGTCAATTACAAAAAATAATAATATTAAAAATAAATTTGTAAAAAATATAAATAGAATTATAATATTATAAATAAAAGTTAGAGGTATATAATAAATGGAAAAAAGAGAACTTACAGAAGAAGAAAGAAATGTCATTATTTTCAAAGGAACAGAATACCCTTTTACAGGTGAATACAATGATTTTTTTGAAGAAGGCATATATTGCTGCAAACAATGCGGGGCAGAATTATACCGCTCTGAAGACAAATTCAAATCTCATTGCGGATGGCCTAGTTTTGATGATGAAATAAAAGGTGCAGTAAGGCGTTCATTAGATGAAGACGGATACAGGATAGAAATTACATGCAATAACTGCGGCGGACATTTAGGACATGTATTTCAAGGAGAACATCTTACAGAAAAAAATATAAGACATTGCGTAAACTCTATATCATTAATATTCAAACCTAAAAAATAAATTTTATTAGGAGATTATTATGGAAAATAAAGAAAACATTATAAAACTAATAAATGAACTTGGTATAAACAACTCTACCAATGAAACATTAAATATAAACAATACAGTTTTTTATAAAAATACAAATGCTTTAATGATGGCATCTTATTTTGGTTTTGATGATATAGTTGAGAATTTAATAGAAAATGGAATAAACATTAATGCTAAAGATATTAATGGTAAATTAGCTATAATGTTTGCTATAGAAAATAACAACATAGATATAATTAATACCCTTATAAAAAATAATGCTGACATAAATATTCAGGACAATAAAGGTATAACACCTATTATGTGGGCTTCTGGAAATTGTAAAATAGATGCTGTTAAAATATTATTAGAAAACAATGCTGATATAAATATAAAAAATACTTACGGTGAAAAACCAATTATATGGGCATCAAAAAAAGATAATCCTGAAATCATACAATTATTAATAAACAGCGGTGCTAATGTAAATGAAGAAGATGAAGATCATTCAAGCTGTGCTATGTGGGCTGCTTACAATAATTTATATGATAACATGAAAGTATTAATAAAAAATGGTGCTGATATAAATGCTAAAAATAGCGATGGAAATAACAGTTTAATGTTGGCTGCTGAATGCAACAGCATAGAAGTTCTAAAATTATTACTTGAAAGCGGAAGCGATTTATATGAAAAAGATAATTATGGCACAACTGCATTAATGTGGGCGGAAATGCTTGATAATAAAGAATGTGTAAGAATATTAAAAGAGTATATAAAATAAGGGAGCTTATAAAAATAAACTCCCATATATAAAAATAGTTAATTAAATAGAATCTTTTTTCAAAATCTTTACTATAGATATCATTGCAAATATCATAATAAATGCAAATGGGAATGCTACAGCAATAGAAGCTGTTTGAAGCATTTGTAATCCATTAGATGTTCCTATCATTAAAGCTAAAGTTAATCCTGATTGTAATATACCCCATAAAATCTTTTTAGGACCTGTAGGATTTAAATCTCCATTAGAACTGAACATAGCTAAAACGAAAGTGGATGAATTTGCAGAAGTAACAAAGAATGTAACAAGCAGACAAACACATATCATAGAAATAATATTTCCGAATGTATAATTGCTTAGTACACTAAATAATGTAGTAGGAGTAGATTTTATTGCCTCTTTAGCAAATTCTATTCCTTGTTCTATACCCATAGTACCAGCTATAACAAACCATATAAAAGAAGCCAATGAAGGAGCAATTAATACACCAATGATAAATTCTTTTATTGTACGTCCTTTGGATATACGTGCTATAAAAGTACCTACAAAAGGCGCCCAAGCTATAAACCAAGCAAAATAGAATATAGTCCAAGAACCATACCATTTTTTATTAAAGAAAGCTCCAGCTTCTAAACTGCTTCCTATAAATGTTTGTAGATAATAACCTGTTGCCTCTATCATAGTATCTAATATTTTTATGCTAGGTCCTATTAAGAAACAAGCTATAATAACAAATGTAAATATATATACATTAATATTTGATAAATGTTTTATACCATTATCTAATCCTGTAACAGTAGAAACTATATATATTATAGTGATTATTATAACGATAGTTAATTGTACGGAAACGGTTTCAGGGACATTAAATAAAAATTTTAAACCGCTGTTAATTTGATAAGTACCAAGTCCTAAAGAAGTAGCAATACCTGCAACTGTAGCAAATATAGAAAATATATCAATAATTTTACCAATAGGACCATTTACCTTATCCTCCCCTATAAGAGGAATAAATACACTGCTAACCAAACCAGGCTTATTATATCTAAACTGCATTAAAGCTAATGCTAAAGCTAAAATTGCATAATTAGCCCAAGGGTGAAAACCCCAGTGTAAAAAAGATTTCTGCATAGCAAATCTAGCTGCTTCGGAAGTACCTGGTTCTGCTCCTAATGGTGCTACAAAATAGTTCATAGGTTCAGCAGCACCCCAGAATACTAAACCAATTCCCATACCGGCAGAAAATAGCATAGCAAACCATGTTAAAAAACTATATTCTGGTTTTGAATCCTGGGGTCCTAATCTTATATCCTTATATTTGCTGAAGAAACCTATCCACACAGCAAAACCAACAAAACTCATCATTGTAATAGTATAGAACCATCCGAATTTATCTACTAAAAAACCAAACATGCTATTTGCTACTGTTTCAAAAGTTTTAGGAGAAACCATCCCCCATATAACAACTAATAAAGTAACTATTATAGAAATTACAAACGTAGAATTTACTTGTTTTTTGTCGCTCATAAGATATTCCTTTTTAAAGATTTTATAAGCATGCGGCAGAATAAATCATACCGCATGTTTTTAATGGAAATTATTTATTAAATAGAAAAATTATATTTTTACTTCAAATACAGTTTGTTCTTTAACATCTGTACATAAAGCATCAAGAGCAACACCAACTCTATGATAACGTAAATTCCATTGTTCTTCTTTAGTAGTAGCAGGATCTCCCAAAGGATAAGGTATAGATATAGCAGGAACCATTCTGTTAGTACCAACACTTTTAGCTACTGGTATTAAATTAGCAATCTGTACTATAGTTATTCCAGCTTTTTCTATTTCTTTTGTCATCGTTGCACCGCAACGAGTACAAGTTCCTCAAGTGGAAACAAGTAAAGCAACTTTGATACCAGCTTCCACTAATTCATCAGCTATTTCTCTTCCCATTCTTGCAGCCTCAGCCTGAGTAGTACCGGTTCCTACAGTAGAGTAGAAATATTTATATACTCCTCCTATTTTACCTTCTTTTTGATAAGCTCTTAAAACATCAAGAGGAACTATTCTGTCAGGGTCTTCATTAGCAGCAGCAGGATCGAAACCAGCATGTATAGTCATATATTCACCTTCTACTAAATCATCTTTACCAGAAATATCATATTTACCCCATTTAGTAGCTGATGCAGACTGTATTCTGTCTGGGTTTCCTACAGGAACTATACCTCCGCTTGTAACTACAGCAACTTCTAATTTTGATAATTCTTCTTTTGTTACAGCTTTTGCTATAGGAACTAATTCTTTTTTAGGTATAACAAGTTCTGAAGTAAATGGTTCTCCTTTAATTTTTTTAAGAAGCATATCCATTACTCTGTCAACAGCAGGAACATTATTTTTTGTCCAAATTTGTTTTCTAACACCTCTGCCGAAATATCCTTCTTCTTCTGCAGGTAAAGTTTCCTCACCTTTGAGAAGTTTAATTGCAAATTTACTCATAGCAAGAGTATCTTTAGGCATAGCAGCAGCTGAAGCACCGCCTTTGAATATATACATATCTTTTTTGAACATATCAACGCCTGGATTTTCATCATTCATAGATGTTATTACAGGAACTTTGAATTGTTCTTTTACAGCCTTACATACTTTACCGCAAGCAACTCCATAACGTCCGGCTCTAAAAGCAGGGCCTGCAAAAAATACATCAAATTCTTTGTCTTTTAAAAATCCCATAATAGTATTTAAAGCTTCATCAGGATTACTTCCTATAAAGTTGTCACCGCATATAATAGTATGAGTAATCTCTACTTCACCTTTAAGATGATTAGAAAATGCCATAGCAGGACCAACTAATTCGGTTTTTATTTCAGGCTTATAATCCGCCATGTCTTCGCCGCCTACTCCAGCAAAAAATTGATTTATATATAAAATACCTTTTTTCATTTTTTCGCTCCTTAAAACTCTGCCATAGTTTTTGTAGACCATCCAACAACCATGTCTCCGCAGAACATAGCATTATTCTCCATAATTATAGAGCCGTCTTTTCTAACAGAAGGACCTAATACAGCATCATTGCTCCAACCGCCTGATAAACCGTCTCTAGCTAATGCTTCCAATTCACCTATAACTGTAGGCATAGGAGGAAGCTCTATCATTTCAGATACGTTTCCGCAAGAAACTATAGCATTGGCTTTTTCATCTAAAGTTACTAATGGCTGAGAAGCACCGTCTCTTCCAGTACATTCATTTGTCAAACCGATAGTTTTTACTTTAGCATCTTCTAAAGCAACTATACAAGCTATAAAGTCAGCATCTGGGTTACCATAACCTTCTTCAGCAACTATAGCAGCATCAGCTCCTATATTGTTTGCTATCTGTGCAACAAATAATGCTGCCCTCTCTTTCTGCTCTAAAGCAACATTAAGGTTAGAAAATATAATTCCTAAAAAATTAATAGTTTTTCCATGCTCAGAAAATAATTTCTTAATCATTGGGAAATTTTGAAAATCGTAAGTTGACCATTTAGAAGAACAAGGCATGAAAGAACCAGATATAACTGCTCCTCCTAATATTTCATTCGGATGCATTAAAGTAGGAAGCATTCTGTTTGTATCCCAACCATAAACTAAATCATTATATCCGTCATTTTCCATTTGAGACTGAGCCTGTAATACTAATGCAACTTTAGGAAGTTTGCTGTCTCTTGAAGAATCAGTAAGGCTTGGAAGTTTATAAACTTCAACCTCTTCTGGTTTTTGCTCCCTAACACAATTTCCTAAATATTCGGCAAGTCTCATTCCAGCCCAGCGAAGAGCTCTATTTTTCTTTTGCTGTTCATTTTTTTCAAACTCTTCATCGGTATCAGCAACTAAACATACATTTAAAAGTTTGGAATAATATGTATACTTAGCTCCTTCTCCTCCCATATCTATTAATCCGTCTTGGAATCCGCCCCAATGTTTGCCTACAGCCAATACACTGCAGTTTTTTAAAGCATGCATAACACCATCGCCTGCTCTGTACATAGGACCTAGAACTCCCGGAAAAATAGTTTTACCGTCTAAACGGCATCTTGGCTCTATAGCCTCCTTTACAGGAACTATTCTAACCATATCACCGGGCTTAACAATAATAATAT
>NZ_CALXRN010000036.1 GCF_944390595.1 uncultured Brachyspira sp.
GATGAAGTAAAAAAATTATTAGAAAATGATGAAAAAAAGATAAGAAAATATTTCAAAAGGAGAACAAAAAAATGTCTATCACAGCAGACGAAAAAGCAAAAATAATCAAAGAGTTTGGTAAAAATGATAAGGATACAGGTTCTACAGAAGTACAAGTAGCACTTTTAACTAATCGTATAACTTATTTGAAAGGTCATTTTCAAACTCATACTAAAGATAATCATTCTAGAATGGGACTTCTTAAAATGGTAGCTAAAAGAAGAAAACTTCTTAACTATTTGAGAAAAACTGATATAGAAGCTTATAAAAATCTTATACAGAAATTAAAATTAAGAAAATAATTAGGAAAAAGTGACAAGCTATAAAATTTAATACCCTCTTGGTATTTTTTTCAGCTATAAAGGAGTATAATATGGTCACAGTTAAGAGTGTTTTTTGCGGAGAGGAATTAATATTAGAAACAGGACTTTTAGCTAAGCAGGCTCATGGTTCTGTAACTTTAAGACTTGGAAATACTACAATACTTGCTACTGTAGTTGCTGCTAAAGAACCTAATCTAGAATCTGACTTCTTTCCTCTAACAGTTAATTACAATGAGAAGTATTATGCAGGAGGTAAAATTCCGGGCGGTTTTTTTAAAAGAGAGGCTAAACCTAGAGATAAAGAAATACTTATATCACGTATTATAGACAGACCTTTAAGACCTTTATTCCCAGAAGGTTTTAGAAATGAAGTTCAAATAATACCAACTGTTCTCTCAGTTGATTCGGATATGCCTACTGATGCTTTGGCTTTGATAGCTTCAAGTGCAGCACTTACTATATCTTGGATACCTTTCGGAGGACCTGTAGCTGCTGTTAGAATAGGATATAAAAACGGAGAGTACATAATAAATCCTAAAAACAGCGAACTTCTTTCAAGCGAACTTGATATTATTGTTGCTGGAAGTAAGGATGCTATTTTGATGATAGAAGGAGAAGCTAGAGAAGTTTCTGAGGAAGTTTTCATTGGGGCTATAGAACTTGCACATAAAGAGATGCAGAAGTATATAGATATGCAAAATGAAATGGCTTCTCTTTGCGGAACAGAAAAAATAGAACAGGAATTATTTGAATATGATGCTGATTTAGTAAAAATGGTTACAGAATATGGAAGAGAAAAGATAGAATCAGCTAATTATAATCCTGATAAAACTAAAAGAAATGAAAGTATGGATAATGCTTTTAATGAAATAGAAGAATACATAAAAACTCAAACTGAAGATGAAAAACTAATAGCACAGGTTAAAGGAATATGTCATTCTATAGAAGAAGAAATAGTAAGAGAAGCTATAGTAGAAAAAGAAATGCGTCCTGACGGCAGGGCTTTAGATGAAATAAGACCAATAAGCACTATGATAAATTTAATTCCTAGAGTACATGGTTCTGGACTTTTTACTCGCGGACAAACTCAATGTTTATCTATAGTTACATTGGGAAGTGAAAAAGATGCTCAGCTAATGGATGATATATACGGTAAAGAAAATAAAACTTTCATGCTTCATTATAATTTCCCTCCATTTTCTGTAGGAGAAGTAGGACGTTATGGTGCTCCAGGAAGAAGGGAAATAGGACATGGTAATTTGGCAGAACGTTCATTTAATGCTGTACTTCCTTCCAAAGATAAATTCCCTTATACTATAAGAGTTGTCGCTGAAATATTAGAAAGCAATGGTTCTTCATCTATGGCTACTATTTGTGCTTCTACTATGTCTTTACTTTCTGCAGGCGTTCCTCTCAATGCAAGTGTTGCTGGTATTGCTATGGGGCTTGCTACTTATAAAGACGGATATAAAATACTTACAGATATACAAGGTGTTGAGGATCATTTAGGTGATATGGACTTTAAAGTTGCAGGCACACGCAAAGGCATTACTGCTTTTCAGCTTGATATTAAACTTACAGGAATATCTGCTCAGATATTAAAAGAGGCTTTAGAACAGGCTAAAAAAGCTAGATATTTTATACTTGATAAAATTGATGCTACAATATCAAATGCAGGAGAAGTATCTGATTTTGCTCCTAAATACAAAACTATGGAAGTAAATCCTGAAAAAATCAGAATATTAATAGGACCTGGAGGAAAAAATATCAAGGCTATTATAGAAGAAACGGGAAGTGATGTAGAAATACAGGACAGCGGTATTGTAAATATATTTTCCCCTGATACTCCTACATTGGATAAAACTATAAAACTTATCAATTCTTATGTTAAAGACCCTGAGATTGGAGAAGTTTATGACGGTGTAGTAAAAGATATTAAAGACTTTGGTGCTTTCATAGAGATACTGCCTGGTATTGAAGGGCTTTGTCATATATCTGAACTTGCTTATAAACATGTTATGAATGTAGAAGAGGTTTTGAAGATTGGAGATGAAGTTAAAGTAAAAATTATAGATGTAAAAGGCGGAAAGTATTCATTAAGCAGAAAAGCATTGCTTGAAAAACCTGCAGATTACGTTGAAGAAGAACATAACAACAGCGGAAGAAGAGAAAAAAGACATGATAATAGAAAGAAAAGATATTAATTAAGATTATTATAAGATAAAAATAAAAACGAGCCTTAAATAAAGACTCGTTTTTTTATTGTATTAATGTTTGCTTTTTATTATTCTACTTCTTTTACATACACTTTATTCATAGTAGAATTTTCAATAGGATTATCATTATGATCTCTTTTTAATGCCACTATCTTATCAGCAACATCCATACCATTAACAACCTCTCCCCAAATAGTATATTCACCGTCTAAATGAGGAGCATCAGCCACACAAATAAAAAATTGAGAACCAGCACTATCAGGATGCTGACTTCTAGCCATAGAGCATATTCCTCTTTTATGCTCCATATCACTAAATTCAGCAGGAATATTAAATCCAGGACCGCCTGTTCCATGTAAATGCCTTTTTGTAGGATCTTTGCTTACAGGATCTCCGCCTTGTATCATAAATCTAGGTATTACCCTATGAAATCTAATTCCATCATAAAAACCTTCATTAGCCAATTTTTTTATAGCTTCCACATGCTTAGGTGCTACTTCAGGATAAAATTCTATCTCTATAGTACCATAATCTGTTTCAATAAATAAATGTTCTTTCATAATATCAATATCCTTTTAATATTAAAAATCAAAAATTAATTAACAGCTTTAACATAAACTCTATTCATTCTTGCAGGCTCTATAGGGTTATAATTGGCATCTCTTTTTAAAGCCACTATTTTATCAGCAACATCCATACCGCTAACTACCTCACCCCAAACAGTATATTGTCCGTCTAAAAATGTACTGTCAGCTACACAAATAAAAAACTGAGAACCAGCGCTATTTATACTTTGGCTCCTAGCCATAGAACATATACCTCTTCTATGTGATACATCATTAAATTCGGCAGGTATGACAAAATTAGGACCGCCTGTTCCATGTAAAGCTCTATTAGGCTGTTTACTTAAAGGGTCTCCGCCTTGAATCATAAAACCTGGTATAACTCTATGGAAAAGTGTTCCATTATAAAAACCTTCATTAGCTAATTTTTTTATAGCTTCTACATGTTTTGGTGCTTTATCAGGAAAGAAAGCTATTTCTATAGTACCAAAATCTGTTTCAATAAATAAATGTTCCTTAGAAGTCTTTGGTTTCTGTGCTATTAATACAGCTCCAAATAATGTAATACAAATTAGCGAAATAAAAATAATTTTTAATTTTCTACTCAAAATATTTACCTCTTAATTTTTTATATTATAACCAATTATTAAAGATAATTGTATTATTTTTTATAATATTACTGATTAGTCTCCTGTGTAGTAGCTTGTTCAGGATTATCTGTCTGCTGTTCATCTACAACAGAATCTTCAGTTGCTTCTTGTTCTTCTTCTAATACTTCTTCATCTTCTATAACTATATTTCCTTCTTTAACAGTAGTAGCATCATCAGGTATTACTTTTTGTTCTGTATCAACTGTTGCTTCTTCTGTACCAGCTGTTTCTTCAGAAGTCATTTCTTCTTCTGCTTCATCTGCAGTCATCTCTTCTTCTGTTGTATCTGCAGCATTATCCTCTATAGGTGTGGCAGGTACTGCTTCTTGCTGAGCATTAGTATTAGTAGTCTGCATTTGATTAGTTTGAAGCTCGTTAGTTTGTATCTGATTTGTTTGAATCTGATTAGTCTGTATCTGATTCTGCTGATTTGTAGTATAATTTTTTATACTATTGTAAGTTTGATTAGGGTCATAAGTTCCTTCTCTAAGTTCTCCTTTAAGACTAGGTATAGTCAATACTTGTCCTGCTCTTATTATAGAAGGGTCTTTTATTTTATCTTTATTAGCTTCATATATTTTTTTCCATAAATTACCATTTCCATATATAAAATCATAAGAAGCTATACGCCATAAAGAGTCTGTATTAGTTTTTCTTGATTGAACAGTATAATATTTAGGGAAAGAACCTTCAGGAACTATAACTATTTCTTCTTCTGGTTCCTTATCCTCTGAAATTCCCATAGAATTTACTATGCTTATAACATTTTTAGAATGCATTAATGAATCTGAATAATTATTAGCAACTAAAGTTTCACCTGCTGATGATAATGATTTTGAAGCATCTTTATACAAATTAGGCTTACTTTCATCATAACCGTCATTTTTAGCTTTTTCCATAGCTTCCTGTGCTTTTGCATATGCTAATGGAGCTTCCAATCTGTCTAATATATTCATAGCATCTCTTGATTTTGTTAGAGAATTTGTATAATCATTGCTGGCTAATAAAGTTTTAGATTCATCTCTCAAATTAGTTATCTGAGTATCATTATTATCGCCGTTAGTTAATACTGATTCGCTTATTAAATATTCTCTTCTTAAATCTATAGCAAGAACATTATATCCTAATTCTGATTTTTCAGCGGATTTATCATATTCAAGCATAGTATTAGTAAAATCCGTACCATTAGCAGCAGCATCAAACATATTATTTGCTGAATTAATATCTTCAACTGATGAAGTATATAAATTAGAAGTTAACTCATTAGTATCTCCTCCGACACCTTTGAATAAAGCCAAATTTCTTTCAGCCTTTCTCTGACTATTCAAAACATATTCATAAACTCCGTATCTGGATATAATCTTATCAGAATACTCCTTACTTTGTTTTGAATATTCTATACTTTGATTATAGTCTCCAACTTCATGTGCTTCTATAGCCATTTCTCTGTATCTTTGTGCCAATTTATAATCATCGCTTTCTTTTATAACAGAAGGCAAATCTGAAGGCAATTCAGGCGGCAAAGATAAAGTATTTGTTTCTTGTGAATATAAGAAACATGAAAATGACAAAATAACAAATAAAAATAATCCCTTTTTCATTTTATAAACTCCAAAATTATATATAAATATATAAAACAAAATTATAAGTCATAGTAAAATTATTTTATTATTTTTTTGAAGATGTTTTTTCTAATTCATCAACTTGTTTTATTTTATCTTCTGCTTCCTTAAGACCTCTGGCACTTTCATCATATCTTTTTTTAGTTGTAAAATAAGCCTTATGATGATATTTTTTTACATTTAAGAAACAATTAACAGCTTCTTCATAATTATTAGTACTTAAAGCAGATAAAGCATTGATATAATTAAGTTCAGCAAATTCATAATTATCTTTATCTACTCTATATGCTTTTACTTCTTTAGAATACCCCCTCTCTTCAGAAGTTTCTTCTTTTAAAACTGCCGCATACTGAGGCAATCCTTCATCTAGTACCATCTGATATGAAATTGATGCATTAGTAAGAAGTTCTTTTACTTTTGCTGGTTCTTTATTTTCATCTATAAGTATAACTGCTTCTGAAAACTTAGCTTCTGCTATATCAAATTGCTCCTTGGAATAGTTCTGCAAATTATATCTAATAGTTTTATCTCTTAAAGCAGAAGCATCTTTATATTCTTTCAAAGGCATTGTCTCTGAACAAGACATCACAAAAACTAGGCTGAATAACAACGTTAAAATGTATTTTTTCAATTGCATAATTACTCCAAACTATACTATTTTGTATAAAAACAATAATATACTTTTATATTATACTACTAATTGTAAAAGTCAATACTTACTTAAAAATTTAATACATACTATATTTATATTTTAAAATAAAAAAGCAGGATAATTTATAAAAACTATCCTGCTTCCTAAAATTCAAGCTAAATTACAATTAATTGTTAGCATTCTCACTAGCTATTTCTACATTTCCTTTGAAAGTATAGATTAAATTTGTACCTGAAGCTGTAGTAATAGTCAATACATCTCCATTTAAAGAGATTGTATCAGCACCATTTAATATTTGTAAATATTCTGTTTCTACTGCCATATCTTCTTCAGGTCCTGCCATTTTAGTAGAAGCTAATGCATTTAATTTAAGTTTATCACCGTCTAATGAAAACTCTGTAAAATAGTTATTAACTGCAGATTTTCCGCCTAACATATTAGTATCAGAAAAAGCTATAGTTACTTCTTTACCTTCGTACATATTAGTAAGAGAAAATTCTTTTCCTACTAAATCGTTAACTGTAACTGTTTTTGATGTAATAGCTGCATTATTATCTGCAGATGCAGTATCTGACTTACTTCCTCCGCATGATACTGCGAATACTGTTCCAATAACAACAAGAACTAGAGATAATGTTTTTTTCATATTTTGTTTCCCCAAAATTAAAAATTTTAGGAAACATTCTATTATAATTTAAATTTATTATCAATAGTAAAAATAATAATATAAATAATATTTTACAAAAAAATAATATTTTTTTATAATTTTACATTATTTTCAATATTAATCTCAATATAAATCATGATACTAATATTATCATATAACACTTTTTTATATTTTATAAGTTTTATATATAAAGATTTCTAAAGTAAATAATAATTTCAAAAGTATTGTTTATATAAAATATTTTTACTTTAAAATTATTTACTTTAAAATTATTTATGATATAACATTATAAAGTTAAAATACGCTTTGTAGGAGATATTATGGGAAAACTTATTGTAAAATTAAAAACTATTTATTTTGTTATGATAATATCATTAATAATTATGATGGTTACGGGGGTAAGTATGTTTGCTGCAGTAGCTATTGATAGGACTACTCCGATCGGAGAAAATACAAGCAGAGCAAATTATGAAGCTATAACAGTTACATTCAATCAGCAAATGGTAGCTTTACAGGCTATAAAAGAAGTAACTAATCAATACTTCAATTTTAATATAGATGTTAAAGGTACATATAAATGGCTTTCTATTAATACTTTAGCATTCTATCCTAGCGAGCCTCTACCAGATAACACAAAAATAGAAGTTACATTAAAGAAAGGAATAAAAAGCGAACTTACAGGCGATGTATTAGAAAATGATTATACTTGGACTTTTAATACTTTAAGACCTATAATGCAGAAAAGTTCTCCTTATGACAGACAATCAGAACTTCCTACAGATG
>NZ_CALXRN010000037.1 GCF_944390595.1 uncultured Brachyspira sp.
CTAGACTTCTTATCTACAGTGCTGCTGCTATGAAAGACAGACATGAACCTTATGGTACTGAATCTGCTATGGCTAAATTATATGCTTCTGAAATAGGTTTGGAAGTTGTTAACCAAGCTCTTCAAATACATGGCGGTAACGGATATATTAAAGGTGCTTATATAGTAGAAAGAGCTTATCGTGATGCTAAGATCTGTACTATTTATGAAGGTACAAGTGAAATTCAGAAAGTTGTTATTTCTGCTTCTATACTTGGTAAAATGCCTAAAGCTCCTGTTGCTGCTGCTGGTCCTATGGCTAAAAAAGGTCCTATTACTGGTGAAAGAAGAAATATAATCTTCAAAGAAGGTTCAGCTCAGGATAAAGTTGATGCTTTAGTAGCTGCACTTAAGAAAGATGGAATCGACTTCTCTGTAGGTATTGATATTAATACTCCTATCATTAATGCTGAAAGAGTTGTTTCTGCTGGTAAAGGTATAGGTGCTAAAGAAAACATGAAACTGGTTGAGGATTTAGCTAAAGCTGCTGGTGCTGCTATAGGATGTTCTCGCCCTGTTGCTGAAGAGTTGAAATACTTACCTATTATAAGATATGTTGGTATGTCAGGTCAGAAATTTAATGGTAACTTATATATAGCTTGCGGTATTTCCGGTGCTAATCAGCATTTGAAAGGTATCAAAAATGCTTCTATTATAGTTGCTATAAACAAAAAAGCTTCTGCTAAAATCTTCAAAAATGCTGACTATGGTATAGTTGGAGATGTATTAGAGATTTTACCTTTATTGACTAAAGCTCTTGGCGGAACAGCTGCTAAAAAACCTGCAGAAATACCATACAAGAAGATGAAGAAGATTACTCCTAAGAAAACAATCGAAATACCTAAAATCTATGTATGTACTGGCTGCGGTTATGAGTATAATCCATTAATCGGAGATCCAGAATCAGAAGTAGCTCCAGGTACAGACTTTACAGCTCTTCCTGAAGAATGGGTATGTCCAGAATGTAGTGAAGAAAAAACTAACTTTATTAAGGCTTAAGTTATAAATTAATTATTAATAATTTTTTGAGGAGGAAAAATAATGCATTGTGTTAGAAAAGTTACTGAAGATTTATATTGGGTTGGAGCGAATGAACATCGCTTGGCTTTATTTGAAAATGTACACCCTTTAACTAAAGGTGTTTCTTATAACTCTTATGTTCTTTTAGATGAAAAAACAGTTCTTTTTGATACTGTTGACTGGGCTGTTTGCAGACAATTCTTAGACAACTTGGAATATGTTTTGAACGGCAAAAAACTTGACTATATGGTTATTAACCACATGGAACCAGACCACGCTGCTTCTATAGATGAAGTTTTAATTAGACACCCTGAAACTAAAGTTATAGCTACTGAAAAAGCTTTTATGTTCATGGATCAGTTTGGATTTACTATTCCTGAAGATAAAAAAGAACAAGTAAAAGAAGGCGACAGCAAAAAATTTGGTAAGCATGAAGTTGCTTTCGTAGCTGCTCAAATGGTACACTGGCCAGAAGCTATGGTTACTTTTGATACTACTAATGGAGTATTATTCTCAGCTGATGCTTTCGGTTCTTTCATCGCTTTAGACGGAAAATTATTCAATGACGAAGTTAACTTTGACAGAGATTGGTTAGATGAGGCTAGAAGATATTATACTAACATCGTTGGTAAATATGGTCCTCATGTACAAAACTTGCTCAAAAAAGCTGGCGGAATTATTGATAAAATTAAAATGTTCTGTCCTTTACATGGACCTGTTTGGAGAAACAATTTAGGCTATATCCTTGATAAATACAATAAATGGAGCACTTATGAGCCTGAAGAAAAAGGTGTATTAATCGTATATGCTTCTATGTACGGCAACACTGAAAATATGGTTGGTGTTTTAGCTTGTAAATTAGCTGAAAAAGGAATTACTAATATTACTATGCATGACGTATCAAGCACTCATGTTTCTTACTTGATTTCTGATACTTTCAAATTGAGCCATGTTGTATTAGCTTCTGTTACTTACAACCTTAATATTTATCCTCCAATGCATGACTATTTGAATGATATGAAAGCTCTTAATGTTCAAAAGCGTAAATTTGCTATTATAGAAAATGGTTCTTGGGCTCCTAAGTCTGGTACTTTAATGCAAGAGTTTATTGAAAACAACTTAAAACAATGTGAAGTTCTAGATGCTCAAGTTTCTGTTTCTTCTTCTATGAAAGATGCTAACGTTGGCGAGATGGATGCTTTAGTTGATGCTATAGTTGAGTCTATAAATAAATAATTAATCTTTAATTAGATTTTTATCATTTATATTTTTCTCAATAAAGACCGATTCAGGTTATTTTACTTGAATCGGTTTTTTATTATCAATAATATTTAAATATTGACGAAGATTATAATTGAAATATAATAGCAGATAATATATAAAACGGAGATTAATTTTTTATGGTTAGTATTAAAAGACAAAGACAGATTAAACTGTTAGTTATATTATCTATTATTTTAGCTATTATAATAATTTCCGTTTTTATATTTGGATATTTTCCTTATGGTTTGCATAAAAAGGATATGTCTGAAGTAAAAATGCCTAAAGATAGTATTTTATATGCAAGCGTTAAAAGTTTAGACGGCAGTATTTTAAAATTTGCTAATTCTATATATGCTTATAGAATATCACATGATGAATCTATGTACGACTTTTCTATTATGATTAAAACTGCTGAGGCTTTTGCTAATCAATTAAAAAACAATGATAATTTTTTTGTTAAATTATTATCAAATTCTATACTAAAAAGAAATGCTTCTATATTACTGTGGGGATATAATAATAATTTGAATGATTCTGAAGTATTTTATATGTTTGATATAGGAAGAGTTAATTCATTTTTATTTAATTCTTTTTTTAATCCAAAGCAGCTGACTATAGATGATAATTCATACAATGTAAAAAAAATTAATTATAACGGTACAAGAATATATGCTTTAGATAATAACGGACCTTTTATATTTTTTAGCTTTTATAACGGCATATTAATAGCGGCAAAAAATTATAATCATATAAAAAAATTGATAGATTTCTTTGATTCTAAACCAAGCAATTTTAATGAAATAGAAATTTTAAATGATGTAGAAAATTCCTATCAGCCGGATGTTTCTTTTTATATTAATAAAAGCTTGTATGATTATAATAAATGCGAAGGTTCTATATTATTTGCACCTCTAAAATACTTTGAAAATACCGCATCTATATATGGAAATATTAAACTTCATGATGATAACGGAGTTGCTGATATATTTGTTAATTATGATTACGGCGGTTCTGACAGATATTCATTATATAACTTAGATGGAAAGATAGATGTTCAAAATTATTTATCTAAAGAAAATACTATAATGTATCTTGGGTTAAAATCATATTTGGCTGGGCTTTATCCGCTTATGTATAATGATTTGAAAGTTAAGCATGATAATGAACTTTCATCTGAAATATTTACTTTATTTACAAAGATGAATGATGTTTATTCATTTGGAAGTATTATCAATGATTTATACGGGGAAATGGCTATAGCATATATTGAATCAAAAGTTTCAAAATTGGTTTATCCTATTGTTATTTTTAATATAGAAAATGATAATTCTTTATTACCTAAACTTGAAATGTCTTTAGTTGAGAAATACCCGACTTTGAATAAATCAGAAAAAAAATATAACAATAATTTTATATATTCTTATGATTTAAATAATGGAAATGTCCTTTATTATACTTTTATAGATAGAGTATATTTTGTAAGCGAAGATGAAAATGCAATAGAAACTGTTATAGATAATAGTTATGATTCTGACAATTTAGAATCTTATATAAAAACAGAAATTCATAGAGATATTAATCCTGATTATATATTTACAATACAGCTTGCCAAATCTCAGGATATATTAAGGGATTTTGATATACCTTTTAGAACTTGGAGTTATCCAAATAGTATAATTTTTGGCTCTACAATAATGTCTAACTATACACATATTAGTATTGATTTTAAAGCAAATTTTACAAGCAGATATTGATATTTTTTTATTTTATTATATCCTATTTTATTATTTAGAGGATATTTATATGTCTGACTTTAAGGATAAAGCAAAACAAATATGGGATAGTATTTCCAGAGGAATTACAAAAGAAAAATTAGACTCTATTATGGAAAAATCCAAAGAAATATTATCAAGAGTTTCAACATCAGAACATCTTTCAAAATTGATGGAAAAAATTAAATTATTAATTAGCATGATAAAAGACTATCTAAACGGAAGTTATAAGGATGTTCCATGGAAAGCTATATTTGGAATAGCGGCGGCATTATTATATTTACTTGTTCCTATAGATGCAATACCGGATTTCATAGTTGGTCTTGGATTATTAGATGATGCTTTTATTCTTGGTTTATGCATCAAATTCTTCAGTGATGACATAGAAAAATACAGAATTTGGAAATATGGCCCTGATGAAAAGAATAATGACGATATGGATGAGATCAGCAGCTTGAATAGCGAAAGCGATGAAGAATCAGAAATTGAAATCATTAATAAAGAATAATTGAAAATAATAAAATGTTTTATAAATAGAGAAGTTAGTACTTTCTAGCTTCTCTTTTTTATATTTTTGGCAGTTGCTAAATATCATTATTTGTATATAATAGTATATTATTTTGGAGAAAATTTATTTTATGTCAATAATTGATAAACTTGCGTTGGTAGAAAATACTTATGATGATATAGTGCATAAACTTAATGATGCAAATATAAAAGATAACAGAGTTATTCAAGACTTAATGAAAAAGAAATCAGAAATAGAGGATATTGTAGAGGAATATAAAAAATTAAAAGACATATTAAAGCAAATAGAAGAATCTAATGAAATGATTAATAATGCAGAAACAGATAAAGAGCTTAAAGAAATGGCATTATTGGAGGTAGAAGAGCTTAATTTGAAAAAAGAAAAAGTTATAAATGATTTAAGGCTTCTTCTTCTTCCTAAAGATAAAAATGACGGAAAAAATATAATAGTAGAAATTAGGGTTGGTACAGGCGGTGAAGAATCTGCTTTATTTGTAGGCGATTTATTTAGGATGTATACAAGATTTATAGAAAGATCCAATTTAAAAATGGAAATAATAGATACAAGCCCTACAGAACTTGGAGGATATAAAGAGGTTATATTTTCCGTATCTGGAAAGGATGCTTACAGAACATTGAAATTTGAAAGCGGAACGCATAGGGTTCAAAGAATACCTGCTACAGAATCTGGCGGCAGGATACATACTTCTGCTTCTACCGTTGCTGTTATGCCTGAAGCTATGGAAAGCGATGTTGTTATAAACGATGAAGATATAAGAGTGGATATATTCCGTTCAAGCGGACCTGGAGGACAGTCTGTTAATACAACTGACAGTGCTGTGAGAATTACACATTTGCCTACAGGGTTAGTTGTACAATGTCAGGATGAGAAAAGTCAGCATAAGAATAAAGCTAAGGCTTTAAAGGTTTTGCGTGCTAGGATATATGAAAAGGAAGAGGCTGAGAGAAAGGCTAAAGAAGCTAAGGAGAGACGCGAGCAGATTGGTTCCGGAGATAGAAGCGAAAGAATAAGAACTTATAATTTCCCTCAAAATAGAGTTACAGATCATAGAATTAATGTTACTCTATATAAACTTGATAGATTTATGGATGGGGAAATAACAGAAATAACTGATGCTTTATTTAAACAGGAACAAGAGGAAATGCTTTCTTCATATTATGATTAATAATGGGAATGTTTATGAAAGATATTGAGTATATTCTTGGAGAAGAAAAAGTTATTCATAATATTCACGATGATGATTCTATTATGATATATATAAAAAGTTTTGATAATGTTTCATATTGTGATTATTTTTATGAAGATGATTCTGGAAATTTAATGGGGCTTTTTACTTATCATAAGATGGATAAATATTTTTTTGTTGAGTTTGGAGCTTTTAAAGAAAACAGAGAATATAACAAACTTGTAGTTAATGATTATGCTGAATATATTACAAATGATAAATATGAGCTTACTAATGATAAATTTATAGATATTCTTAATATAAGCAATGTCCGTCATGATCAATTTATGAAATTAATAAGAAAAACAAAATTAAAAAATATAAACTGTTATCCTATTAAAAAAATTACTTTAAATGAATATAGAGAGATTTATCCTCATAGATATATAAATAACAGATTTAAAAGCTATGTTAAAGATAAGTATTTAAAAATAGATATAAAAAATTTAGCTGAAGATTTTGTTTATAGATGCCCATACTGCGGTTCTACTAATATTTTTAAAATAGTTAATGAAAACACAAATAAATTAGAAAGTGTTAATGTTTATGATTTAGACGATGAAGAAGTTTTAAATAATTTTTATGTATGCAATATGTGTAATTTAATAATGAGAAGTCCGGAAAATATACTGGATTATATATAATAAAATAGAGGTTTTATAAATGAGTTTTTTAATATTAATTGATAAGTCTTTTTCTAATATCTATTCTAAGGAATTTGAAAGTGTTTTTAATGATAAGATTAACACTTTAAAAAATATTTTGAATTGCGGGGTTAAAGAACTTCATAATAATGATATTAACATTATAGAAAATTATCTAAATAATATATATAAAGAAAGTGAAGGATATGATAATATAATTTATATACCTTCAAACATGCCCTTATTTAATATTGATGAAACTGTAAAACTTACAAAGATACATGAAGAGAATATTGCTTATTTCAGTTATGGCGAAAATTATCCTCTTGGTGTTATTCCTTTTATAGTTAGAAGAGATGCTTTTGATAAGCTGTTTAATATAATAAAAACTAAAACTATAAAACCTTCAGAAAATGCTATAAGCAATATAGTTTTTATTGACCCTAATTTTTTTGAAATAGAGATAATAATATCTGAATATGATATGAGATATTATAGACTTTCATTTTTTGCAGACAGTAAAAGAAATGCCTTGCTAATATCAAAACTTATAGATTATAAAAGTTATGCTGATATTGTTAATACTGTAAAAAAAAATCCAAGTATTAGAAGAACTTTGCCATCCTATATAGAATTAGATATTAATAATAGACAGAATGTTATTAATAAATATTTATTTGCAAATGAAACTTTAAAAAATGAACTTGCTAAGGAAGAAAAAAATCTTACTTTAGATGAGTTCAAAAATATTTATGATAAATTATTTAACTTCTGCGGTGATTTTCATTTATCTATAGGAAGCTATTATGAGCCTCTTTTAAATAAAAATATTTTTGAAATATTGGAATATGCTGTTGAAAATAAAGCTGTAAACATATATTTAGAAACAAATGCATTAGCTTTAGATGAAGAGAAAGCTAAAAAATTAATAAATTTGCAAATGGAGAATGATAATCTTAATGTTATTATTCATTTAGACTCTGTAGAAGAGAATGTTTACAATAACATATATGATACAGGAGATATGAAAGCAACTATTTCTAATATTGATTATTATCTTCTTAGAGAGCCTAAAAATACTTATTTGCAAATAGTAAAGCAGAAAGATAATTTTGATTATTTGGCCTCTTACTATAAATATTTTGATAAGTATAAAGCAGAGATTATTATGCAGAAGTTTTATACATATAGAGGCATTATAGCTGATAATAGAGTAGGGGATATGGCGCCATTAATAAATGTAGGATGCTGGCATTTATCGAGGGATTTATTTATAGATACTTACGGAGATGTTTATATTTGCCGATTTGATATAAATAAAGATAAGAAAATATCTTCTCTATATAGAGACAGTTTGGATAATATATGGAAATTATTAGAAGAATATTATATAGATAATGTATTTTCTAAATTGGATTTCTGTAAAAATTGCGATGAGTGGTATTTGTATAATTTTTAATTTGCTGTTATGGAAAAAGTTATAATAAAATATTTAGAGCTTGTATTTGCTTCTTATATAGTACGATTTTTAGCTACAAGATTAGTATTAGAGTTTCAATCTGTTAAAAAGTTTTATTATCGAAGAGAAATACTGCCTGGCGTACGTAATTGGAATAATAGGCTTCAAATGATTTATTATTTTGAAGTATTTTCATTCATACAAAGTTTGCTTATAGCATTATTTTTTATGGCATTTTTTCATTTTATTCCATTAAGAGAGCATATTAAACTTATAATAGGTTTTTTAATGTATTCTTCTTTTATTATTGCTGATAAGATAAGATTTGCTATTTTACTTACAAACTACCCTTTTTCACTTTTAATAATGGATACAGGTATATTTTTATTCGTAAGTCTTTTGCAATTTATAGTTATGGCGCTGATAAATGCTGTATTATAACAGAGTGAGGCTAATATTAATCTCACTCTGTTTTTAGTTTTGCTCTATGGTTATTGATGCTCCTATATCCATAGAGTGTGTTTTTCCTTTATAACTTACTTTTTCTGATATTATAGAATTATCCATAAATGCATTTGAAATATTAACATCTTCAAATATGATGCAGTTTTTCAATATTGAATTTTCTATTTTTGAATTTGAACCAATATGCACATAAGGACCTATTACAGAGCCTTCTATTTTTACATCTTTATCTATAAATACAGGAGGTATTATAGCAGTATCTTTTATCCCTTTACTTAATATTTCATGTTTTATTATAGTTTTATTTGTTTCTATCATTGTTGATTTTTCACCGCAGTCATACCATCCATCTAATTTAAATGTTTTAAATATTATACCTTGTTTTATCATATATTCCAAAGCATCGGTGAGCTGATACTCATTTTTTGTTTTTATATCATTAGCTATTATATAATCTATAGCATCAAATAATTCTTTGGAATTAACTATATTATACATACCAGTAAGTGCTAAATTACTAATAGGTTCCTGAGGTTTTTCAACTAATTTTGTTATAACTCCGCTTTCATTCAAAATAGCTACACCAAATCTGCTTGGATTATCAACTTCGCATACACCTAATGAATTTTCATTTTTACTTACTATTTCTGATAGATTTAATTTGAATATAGTGTCTCCAAGAATTATAAAGATTTTATCATTATCATTAACATATTCTCTAGTAAGAGATACAGCATGAGCCAAACCTTTATATTCTTTTTGTTCTACAAATGTTAATTTTATATCTTTATATTTAGAATTAAGATATTCTATCATCTGATCTTTTAAATAACCAACTATAAATATAACCTCTTCTAAATCTCTTATAGAAGATATTTCATACATTATAAAATCTATAATAGTAGCTCCTGCTATTGGCAATATAGGTTTTGGTTTTGTTATGGTATGCGGTCTTAATCTTGTACCTTCACCGGCTGCTGGTATAATAACTTTCAAAATAAAATCCTTATAAATTATTTTATTAGATGTATTAGTAATTCATTAGATAATTTGTCATTAGAACCATTTAAATATTTTACTAGCTCTAAAGCAAAAAATACTGTAGTAGCAGGACCTTTAGATGTGATAATATTGCCGTCACAAACAACTAAATCTTTTTCAATATATTCTCCGCCTTTTACATCACTTTCACAGCTAGGATAACAAGTATATTTTCCTTTTATAACCCCAGCTTCACCTAATACTATAGGTGAGGCACATATTGCTGCTACAAGTTTTTTATCTTCGTACATAGTTTTTATTTTTTCAATAATTCTCATATCTGATTTTAAATTATTCATTCCGCCGTAACCGCCTGCAAGTGCTATGCCGTCAAAATCATAATTTATTGTTTTTTCTAATAAAGTATCTGCTTTTATTACTATGTTATGAGCACCTTTTACTTCTAAATTTTCAGTTAAAGATGCTGTAATAACTTCTATATCTGCTCTTCTTAAAACATCAACAATAGTTATAACTTCAATCTCTTCAACACCTTCTGCCAAAGGTACCAAAATTTTTTTTGACATAATTTTTATCCTTTTGTCATAATATTTTACGATATAATAATATTATTATATCTGCAATATTGCAAGTAATTCTTTTTTGAAATTTGTAACTTTTAAATATTTTATTTTTTTTCTTCGATTATTTCCCGTGCTTTTTCATATCCTAAGTCAGCAGATTTTTTCAAACACTTTTCAGCTCTTTGTAAATATTTATTTTTAATTTCTTCATCTTTTTCATTCTTAGATAATATTATGTATAATTTATAAATATCATAATATGCTATATAATCTTCCGGATTAAATTCTAAAGTTAATTTTAAATATTTAATAGCTTTTTTATATTTTTTATTTTTTCTATAGATAACAGACATTAAATAGTAAGCATCCGAGTAAGCCTCATTTTTCATTATGACCTTTTCTAAATCTTTAATAGCATTATCATAATCTTTTTTATCAATATAAACTTCAGCCCTATAATAATAAGCATCGCTGTCATGCGGATATATTTCTATAGATTTGTTATAAGTTTCAATAGCTTTATCATAATCTTTAGTTTCATAATATATTCTGGCTAAATTATGATATGCATCCAAATTACTGCTGTCAATTTCTATAACTTTTAGTAAATCCTCTATAGCTTCATTGTATCTTGATTTTTGTATGTTGTTCAAAGCACTATAAAAATATTTATTATCTTCACTAATCATTTAATAAAATCCTAATTTTTGGTATATAAAAAATATTATATACCAAAAATCATTTTTATCAAAAAGTATTTTAACTATTAAGAGACTTAATTAATTGAGAGGCTTCATCAAATCTTCTTTTAATTTCCTTCCAATTTTTTCCTTCCATTAGGTTTCTAGGACAAAGCCAAGAACCTCCGCATGCAAATACATGTTTATTTTGCAAGTATTCTTTTACATTATCTATACTTACTCCTCCTAAAGGCATGAATTTAACTCCGGTATGCTGATAAACAGGTGCTATATTTTTTACCCAATTAATTCCGCCGTATAAACCAGCATGGAAGAATTTTATATATTTATGTCCGTAAGCTAAACATTGTTCAAGCTCAGCAGGAGTTGCCGCACCAGGTATATAGTGATAATTTTTATTTTTAGCATATTCAAGCATTACAGGCTGAAATCCAGGACTTATTATTAAATTAGTTCCCAAATCAAGTATTCTATCAACTTGTTCAGTATTTAACACAGTAGCTGCTGCTCTTGGAAGAGTAGGGTAGTCCTTAGCTAATATTTCTAAAGCCTTGTACCCGTATTCTGTTCTTAGAGTTAATTCTATAGAAGGAAGAAACTCTAAACAAAGTTCTGCTATATTTCTTATTTCCTCTTCATTTTCTACAACTACTACAGGTATTATTTTATTTTGTATATATTTTTCTAGCATAATAACTCCATAATATTAAAATTTATATAATAAATTTACCATACTTAATTATTAAAGTAAATATTATAATTCTTAAAACAGCTGAAAGTATTAAATAAATACATATTTACTATTAATTCAACAAAAGAAAAAGGATTAGAAACATTTTACCAGTTCTGTTTCCTCCTTTATAAACAGAATCATATACGCTTGGATTATAAAATTGCAAATCCAAAACCTAACCATAAGACACTTTTCAAAGTTTAAAAATAAGTTAGTTTAGCATTAAAATTTCTATCATTATTTTTTATTTATGAACTGTGAGGCATTAATTCTTGAAGATTGAAATAATCTTTCATTATCAACAGATGAAAGCCTAAGGATTATTTTCAAAATCCTGCTATATAATGACATAAAATTATTTTTTCTTGTTTAATTATACCGAGGTGCTATATTAGTAAAATAAGATAAAAAGTCAATATATTAAAATAAAAAGAGTTAGCTTTAATAATTGATATTTATATATTTTCTTTTAGTATTTCTACGATTTTTTTCTGACTTAGAACTTCACCGTAAGATATTAATTTATTATTAACAATAAGAGCAGGTAAAGTCATTACACCATAATATGACATAGTGCCTTTATTGTTTGTATACTTTATTGATAAGTCTAAATCTAATTCTAATATTGCATTTCTCAAATTAGTAAGCATGTTTAAAGAATCTTCATCTTCTCCGCCTAATAACAATATTTTTTCAATATACATATCATTACCCTCATCCTCTAAAGGGTCAGGTAAGCATCCTCATCCAAATTCTATATTATTCTTTATCATAATTTGACACCTTAATTTATAGTACAATATACATTATATAGGTATATATAAAAAAATCAAGCTATAAAAAAAATAAGTTCGGATACAATTTTATTATATCCGAACTATAGAAAAAATATTATTATTTTATATTATCTTTTAAGAGTTTTATTATTTCTTCTTTGCTTAGCACTTTTCCATAAGATAGCACTTTTTCATCTAAAACTAATGCAGGTGTTGACATTACACCATAAGAAGCTATTTCTGACATATCTTCTACATGCTTTATAACCAAATCAAGTTTAGCTTCTTCTATTGCTGCTATAGTATTTTCTTCTAATTTATGACAATTAACACATCCTGTTCCAAGTATTTTTATTCTTGCCTCTAGAGAAGGTTCTTTTATTTTTTCCTCTTCAACGAAAAGGTTAGAAGAAGCAGGTCTTCATCCGCATCCGCTTCCGAAAAAAAGATCTTTTAGGTTCATATTTATCTCCTTAAAATGTTTAATTATATATTTTTATATATACATCATACAGGTATATTGGAAAAAATGCAATAAAGGGCTGTAAATAAATTATACAGCCCAACAAAATAAATTAAAAATTATTTTATATTTTCTTTTAATATTTTAATGATTTCATCTTTGCTTAAAACTTTTCCATAAGATAATACTTTTTCATCTAAAACTAAAGCTGGTGTGGACATAACCCCGTAAGCAGCAATCTGTGCCATATCCTGAACATGTCCCACATCCAAGTCAATCCCCATTTCTTTTACAGCTTCTAAAGTATTTGCTTCTAATTTTGTGCAATTAGCACATCCTGTACCTAATATTTTTATTCTTGTATTATTAGATTTTTCTTTGTTTCCTTCAACTGAAGGTGAGCATGATCCTCCTCAGCCGCAGCTTGATTGTTTCTTTTTAAAAAACATAATTTTCTCCTTTTTTATATTTTATTTTAATAGTTTATATCATACAAATAGAAAATAAAAGTTATTAAATAAATATCCAATAATTATTATTCCTAAAGTAACTATTCCTACGAAAAAAATAAGAAGAGGCATTTTTACTACTTTTTTTATCATAATTATTGACGGTAAAGATAAAGCAGTAACAGCCATCATAAATGACAAAATAGTACCAATACCTGCACCTTTATAAAATAAACTTTCAGCTATAGGAAGCGTTCCAAATATATCTGCATACATTGGAATACCAACCAAAGTAGCTAAAGGAACAGAATACCAATTATTTTTTCCTAGTATTGTATCTATCCATGCCTCAGGTATAACATTATGTATAAATGCCCCAATTCCAACACCTATAAAAATATATAAATAAACCTTTTTTATAGTTTGTACAACTTGATTTTTTGAGTATATAACCCTTTCTTTTTTTGTCATAGTTTGTATTTCTATTTTGGCATTATTAGTTTGTATATTTTTTACAAAATCTTCCAAATATCTTTCCATTTTTAATTTTCCTATTAAAGTTCCTCCAATAACAGCAAGAATAAGTCCTACTACAACATAAGCCATAGCTATTTTCATTCCAAATACACTTGAAAGAAGTATTAAAGAAGCTAAGTCAACAAGAGGAGATGATATTAAAAATGAAAATGTCATGGCTATTGGTATTCCGGCAGATGTAAACCCTATAAAAAGAGGTATTGAAGAACATGAACAAAAAGGTGTTACAGTACC
>NZ_CALXRN010000038.1 GCF_944390595.1 uncultured Brachyspira sp.
TAAAATTAATATACAATTTTTATAAATAAATTATTTTTGACAAATTTTGTCATTTATGGTATTTATAATCATAATACGGCTTCAATAAAACAGAGGTTTATGATTTATGATAGAATTGAAAGGAAAATATAATAAAGACTGCAAAATTTTCACAGATAATATTGATGAGGAATCTTATTCTCTTATATATAATATTTTGAATGAAAAAGTAAGCGAAAATATAAAGGTGAGAATAATGCCTGATACTCATATTGGAAAAGGTATAGTTATAGGCTTTACAATGCCATTAACTGACAGAGTAAATCCTTTTCATATAGGAGTTGATATAGGATGCGGTATGCTTACTTCAAAATTGGAAGACAATATAAAAAACATTTCATTAGAAAATATAGATAAAACAATAAAACAAAATATTCCTATGGGACAGAAAACTCATAAGAAAAGCTTTTATTCATTTTTTAATTTCAAAGAATTAAATGAAATAATGAGAAATTTTATAATTAAATATAATAAAAGATATAATACCAAATTTGAACCTTTTAATATTGATGATAATTATATAAAAAAACTATGCGAAAGAGTAGAAATAGATTTAGAAAAATTCAATAATTCAATAGGCACACTTGGAGGAGGAAATCATTTTATAGAAATAGGAAAATCTATAAATAATGATTATTTTCTTACAATACATTCAGGCTCAAGAAATTTCGGTACAAGAGTATGCGAATATCATGTAAGGCAAAATAAAAAAAGAATAGAAGAAGCAAAAGATTTTATTAATAATGTCAAAGATATAAATGATAAAGCAACAAAAGAATACAATGAATATAATGAAATAATAAGAAGCGGAGATTATATATACGGTAAAGCTATGTTTGATTACTGCATCGATATGGTAATAGCACAGTATTATGCCAAAATTAACAGAGAAACAATGCTTGATATTATAACTAATGCTCTTAATATAAAAACAGAAAATACTTTTTCATCTATACATAATTTTATAGACTTTGAAGATTTTATAATAAGAAAAGGTGCTATAAGAAGTTATAAAAATGAAAAAATGATAATTCCTTTTAATATGCGTGACGGTATATTAATATGCGAAGGAAAAGGCAATGAGGATTGGAATTGTTCTGCACCTCATGGAGCAGGAAGAGTTTTATCAAGAATGCAGGCAAAAAAACAAATAGATATGAAAGATTTTATTGATTCTATGAAAGGCATTTATTCAAGCAGTATATGCAAAAATACTTTAGATGAAGCTCCTCAGGCTTATAAAGATTCTAAGGAAATAGAAACTCTAATAGAACCAACTGCAAATATAATAGATAGATTAAAGCCTGTATTAAATATAAAAGCTGCTTCATAAAAAATATTAATGATATAATTTTTTATTAAAATTTTAAATATAATAAAAACTTGGGCGGGTACTTAAATTTCTAAGTACGTCATAAATATAATTAAAGTTAAATTTTCTGATAAAGTGATAAATAATAAAGGGCGGGGTATGTCAGTTAAGTTTTAAAACTTATTTTCACTCCCCACCCTCTAGACTTATAACCTTAATCTGCAATTTTTGTATTATTTTTCTTTTTAACTCTACACTGTTATTTCTGCCGCTCACCCTAGAGTTATTTAAATTTATTGTTTTTACAACGCACGAAGAATTTTATTTGTAAAAAATATAATAAATTGATAAATAAAAGCTAATTCACCGTGCATTATTTATAATTTTTTATTAACAATTAATATAAAAATAACTAATCTAATTTAGAAGTTCTCTTAATTTTTTTATGTCCTCAGTATTTTCGTATGGATCTTCTTCATCAACATTATCCAAAATATCAGTAGTTAAACCTAATGTATTAACTAAATATTCAAATACTTATATATTTCCATACAAATAAGCCATTTCAAGTCCATTCTCATCACGGCTAGATATAGAATCAACTAAATCAGAGTCAAAATCTACAATCATTTTTATTACATCAACATTTCCAAAACTGCAAGCAAGTAAAAATACATTTCGTCCATATTCATCTTGAATAATATTAGGATCGGCACCATTATCAAGCAAATATTTCATTATACCCAAATCTCTATAAAACACAGCAAACATTAAAGGAGTAGCTCCATCAAGATAATAATCATTATTAAGAAGCTCACTATATTTTTTGCCGCCGCTGTAAGTTTGATTAATATCTTCACCTTCTTCTATTAATTCAATCACTCTTTTTAAACTATGATTTTCTATAGCTTCAAATATATCATAATCTTTGCTGTATTTTCCTTCTTCTCTGTTGCCGTAAGAAAAATCAGTATTAACATTAACATATTTACCCTGAACCTTTACAGCATTAGTATAAATCTTATTATCTGCATTATCAGTATTACTTACAATACCCTCTTCTTTTTTACCGCAAGAAACAATAAAAGTAATCATAAAAACAAAAGAAATTAATAACAATTTTTTCATATATACCCCATATAGTAATTAATAATTTAATATATTATACTATAAAAACAAATTATTTTATATAAATAATTTTAAAAATCTCGCTTTAAAGCTCTATCCATTGCTAGACACTCAGAATTTTTATAAAATCATTCAATAATCTAAAAAATTTAAAATAAAAAATACCATTCATAAAATTAATATATGAATGGTATTTCATTATATATAAATATAAGTTTATCTAATATTATTCTGCACCTAATTCTTTTAATTTTTCTATTGCTCCATCTTCATTGGCATAATATAAAACTCCGTCTCCATCCTCATCAGTGCTGTTTATATTGATGCCTAAGTCATTTACCAAATATTCAAATACTTCAACATTATCATTTAAAGCGGCCATAAGAAGACCATTTGCCTCATAAGGATTTTTTGAATTAACTAAATCAGAATCTGACTGTACAAGCATTCTTATTACATCAACATTTCCAGTACCGCATGACCATAAAAAAGCATTCCATCCATCATCATCAGTAACATAAGGATCAGCTCCATTATCAAGTAAATATTTCATTATGCCCAAATCTCTATAAAATACAGCAAATATCAAAGGTGTAGCACCGCCGGCAGCATAACTGTCATCCATAAATTCGCTGTATAAACTATCATCTCCATAATAAGTTTGGTCAATATCCTCGCCTTCTTCAATTAATTCCTGAACTCTCTTTAAACTATGATTTTGTATAGCCTCAAATATATCATAGTCTTCGCTGTATTCTCCTTCTTCTCTATTGCCATAAGAAAAAGCAGAATTCATACTAACATATTTACCCTGAATCTTTACAACATTAGTATATGTTGCATGATATATATTTTCTGGAGAACTCACATATGAAGTATTTCCACCTATACCTACACTTGCTTCCTCTTTCTTTTTACATGAAATAATTGAAATAATTAGTAGTAAAGAAATCAATAATGTACTTTTTGAAACCTTTATTCTTTTCATAAACACCGCCGTATAATAATTAATAATTTACGAAGTATTATACTATAAAAACAAATTATTTTCTATAAATAATTAAAAAATCTCGCTTTAAAGCTCTAGCACGCCTTTGGCGATTGCTAGACGCTCGATTTTTTAATATATTCATATTGAAACGCTCACAATTTATTATTTGTTGCTAATAAAAATTGATTTATTAATAATTAAAAAATCTTGCTTTAAGGCTCTAGCTATTTTATAGTTTATTCATCTTTAAAATATATTAATGTATTACACAATTTATATTATTTGGCACCAAGCTCTCTTAACTTTTCTAATGCTGCATCTTTATTGGCATAATATAAAACTCCGTCTCCATCCTCATCAGTGCTGTTTATATCTATACCCAAATCATTAACTAAATACTCAAACACCTCTACATTATCATACAAAGCAGCCATATGAAGTCCGTTTGCATCATACATATTTTGAGAATTAACTAAATCAGAATCAAAGTTTACAAGCATTTTTATTACATCAACATTCCCACTACTACAAGCCCATAAAAAGGCATTCCAACTGTCATCATCTTTAATATAAGGATCAGCACCTTTATCAAGCAAATATTTCATTATACCCAAATCTCTATAAAATACGGCAAATATTAAAGGTGTAGTACCACTTGATGAATAACTTCTGCCTAAAATATCACTATATAAACCATCTCCGAAATAAGTTTGATCTATATCTTCACCTTCTTCTATTAATTCCTGTACTCTCTTTAAGCTATGATTTTGTATAGCCTCAAATATATCATACTTCTCACTATATTCTCCTTCTTCTCTGTCAGCATAAGAGAAAACAGAGTTTATATTAACAAATTTACCCTGAATCTTTACAACATTAGTATAAGTTTTATGATACACATTTTCTGGAGAACTCACATAAACTGCATTATTACTTATACTTAGACTAGCCTCTTCTTTTTTACCGCATGACACAATAAAAGTAATCATCAAAACAAAAGAAATCAACAACAATTTTTTCATATACCGCCTCATCGTAACTAATAATTTTGAGTATTATACAATAAAAACAAATAATTTTATAGTATTCTTAATAAAGATTGCTTTATTAAATAATTAAAAAATATCGCATTTATACTTATAATTTTTTAAATCATTCCTTAATTCTATAACAAAAGAATTTAAAATAAAAAAATACCATCCATAAAATAAATATATGAATGGTATTGATTTTCTATTATCAAAAAATAAATTATATAGCCTCAGAACCTCCTATAATATCAAGAAGCTCATTAGTAATATGTTCCTGTCTTGCTCTATTAGCCTTGTTTCTTAAATCTCCAAGAAGCCTCTCAGCATTATCTGTAGCATTTCTCATAGCTATAGATCTTTCAGCATTCTCTGACAAAAAAGAACTAGTAAGCATAAAATAGAAATATGTTTTAATAGCCATAGGTACAATCTCTTTCAATACTTCTTCCCTATTCGGCTCTATTATATAATCAATTTGCTTTTTTATTTTATGACCTTCAATATCTTCTTCATCTGGTATCATAGGAATTAAACTTTTTATTTTAGGTATATGTACAACTCTAGTATAATATCTAGTATATATAACCTCTACTCTTGAAGCATTATCAACAGCATATTCATGCATGAAACGCTGCACAACAGTAGCACAATCATCAAAAGTAGATTCTTCATCTATACGAGGATATTTACGTGCTATTGGTATACCCTGCTTTTCAAAATATACTTCGCCTTTTTTACCAAGCACATGAAGCTGCACTTCTCTTCCATGTCTATGATGATGCCTAATTCTTTCCATAGCTTCATCAAAAATCTTTGTATTATAAGAACCGCATAATCCCCTGCTTGATGTAACAACAAAAAGTATTATATTTTTTATCTTTTTTTTAGGCGAAAGCAAAGGATGAAGATGATCCATATCAGAATGTGAAAGATCTTCAACTATTCTATTGAGTTTCTGAGTAAAAGGACGCATACCCTGTTCCACTGTTAATATTTTAGCAGTTCTTGAACGTGCTATCATATCCATAGTTTTAGTTATTTTATGCGTACTGCTTACAGCTTTTATTCTTGCCTTTAATACATTAAGTTTCTCTGCCATAATAAAACTCCAAATTAATCCTCTAAATCCTCATATAATTTATCTATTATATCATTATCTATATTCTCATCAAACTTACGGGCAAATATACCACCCCCCGTATATAATTTTATATTATTGTAATCATTAAATACAAATGTATGTGGATGACTTCCAATTGCCCTGCTCCAATCTATATATCTTAAATTATTACATAAACAATTATTTTTTAGTATACTATTTAGTAATATAGTCTGAAAAAAATATTCATCACTGCCCCATACATTTTTAAATCTTTTAAGATAATCTGAATTATTCTCTACATAATTCAATATGTATTCAACAGCATTATTAGTTAAATTCCACCACTGAGAACCATAATAAGCATTTTCTATCATTTTTCTTTTCATAATTTTTAAATTTGATAAAAATTCTCTTAATTTAGAATGAAGATTTTTTCTGCTAAGTCCTTCAAAATTATATGTAACTAATCTATTATAATGGTATTCATAATTATAAATTGAATTATTAATAGGCACAAATTCAATAAATTCTTTATCAACAT
>NZ_CALXRN010000039.1 GCF_944390595.1 uncultured Brachyspira sp.
ACTTTATCCATTTACCGCTTAAATATCTGAATGTAAATATTATAGCCTTAACTATCCAATCAACAAACATAGCAATCCAAGTACCAACCATACCCATTTTGAAATATAATGCAAATACATAAGCCAACACTATCCTGCATAGCACCATTGAAACTGAAGCTACTATCATAGGAAACTTAGCATCTCCTGAAGCTCTGAATACCACAGGCAGAGAATATCCCAAAGGCCATATAATCATCATAATAGCATGATACCATGATAATTTATAAGTATATCCTGTAGCCTCTGCTGATAAATGATATATATTAAGTATTATAGGCAAAATGGCAAGCATAACAGCACTAGTTATAGTTTGAGATACATAAATAATAGCTATGATTTTTTTAGTATAATATTTAGTTTGATTATAATCATTAGCACCTACACATTGAGATATAATAGTTGTAAGTCCCAAACCTATAGCCATACCAGGAAGAACTTCTAAACTAGCTATAAGAGTAGATACAGAATTTGCCGCTATTGATGCTGTTCCAAATGTAGAAATTAAACTAAGTATCAATAATCTTCCCAAATAAAACATTCCATTTTCTATACCATAAGGAATACCTACTGATAATATTCTTTTTATTGTATTTAAATCCATCTTATATATTATTTTATTTTTTATATATATAAGATTATTTTTATTAAGCCCCAAAATTATAATTATTAAAGCTGAACCTATTCTGCTTATTAGTGTAGATATTGCCGCTCCTGCTATACCCATTTTAAATACATAAATTAAAAGAGCATTACCAATAACATTTAATATATTCATAGATATCATAATCTTCATTGATATTTTTGAATTTCCTATGGTTCTGAACATTGAAGCTCCGCCATTATAAATAGCTAAAAATGGTATTGAAGCTGCAACTATCAGCATATAAGTATTTGCTTCACTTCTTACTTCATCTGTAATGCTTCCAAACAATGCTCCAAATATGGAATCTTTAAATAAATACATAATTAATGTTATAACTATAGAAAATAATAATAAAAATCTTATAAGCTGATTAATAGAGTCATCTGCCTTTTCTATATTTTTAGCACCTATATGCTGACCGCTTGCAACCGCACCTCCTGTGGCAACAGCTGCAAATATACTTATAAGAAATGCTATAACAAAGTCCACTAAAAATACTGCAGATACGGCAGACTCCCCTACACTAGCAACCATTATAGAATCTATAAGCCCAACCAAATATTCTAAAAATACCTCTATAATAAGCGGAATAAATAACTTCATAAGATATTTATTAGAAAACATATAATTAGTTTTTATTTTATTAACATCCGAATAACTTATATCGCTCACTTTCCAACCCTCAAAAATTAATTTAATTATTTTTTTAATCAAATAATCAAACATTCAATCCCATATTGTATGCTTCCTTCATAAACTCTTTATCATTAATTTCTCCCTTATTCCAAACATTATATGCTAATATATAGCCTTTCTCTCTTACATCCTCCAAACAATCTAAAAAGCCTCTGAATCCGTCAATAGTTCTAAGCATTTCATCTTTATTTTCTGTAGCAGCAGTAGCTATAAAATAAAAATCTTTGTTCTTAATCTCTAAATATTTAGTAACGCATCTATCTATAAATGTTTTCATTTGAGCATTCATTGTGTAGAAGTATACAGGTGTAGCCATTACTATTACATCAGCTTCAAGCATTTTATCTAAAATATCTTTCATATCATCTTTTTGTACGCAGGGTTTATTATCTTTATAGCAAGTTCCGCAGTCTTCGCAATAACCTATTTTCTTATCTTTTAAAAATATTTTTTCAGCATTATGTCCTGCTTCTTTAGCACCTTTTAAAAATTCATCGCATAATGTATCTGAATTACCGCCTCTTCTTGGACTAGAAGATATTATTAATACCTTTTTACTCATTTTTTATAACACCTCATTTATTAATTTTGAAAGTGTATTATAGCATTAGAGTATACTCCAATGTCAAATGATTTTATAGAGTTTTTTCTAAAAATGTTAAAAAATTATATAAAATCAATATTATAAAATACTAATAAAAAATAAAATTAATAAAGTATATATAAAGCATATTTTTAGAAAAAATTAAAACTTATAACAATTATCAATTTAAATTGAAGTTAACTCAAATCTAGCTATATATAAAATGATTAAGAATTATTTTTTCATCACACTGGACAACCCATAACATACTAAATTTACAGCTAAATCTGTTACTTCATCTAAAGACAATTTTTTACCATCTGCAACCCATTGTCTATATATAACTGTTGAATTTGCTCCATAATAAGCAAATATAATATTTTCATATGCATCATTATTAGAAAAAGCACCTTTATTAGTTTTTTTTCTATGTGTCATAATCTTTTTATTTATTTGATCACTTATATTTCTATAACTTCCGCTGCATAATATTTTCTCATAGACAGGCATATTATTACTTGCACTTTCAAAAAACAATCTAATCAAATATTTCATATCCTCCAATTTTGTATATGATACTTGCTTCTCAATAAAATTATTTGCTATACTGTTTTGCAGCTCCAAAAGCAGATCATCCAAACTTTTATAATGCAAATAAAAAGTTTTCCTATTAATTTTAGCTCTATTTGTAAGCTCTTTTATAGTAATTGCTTCATAATCCATTTCAGAAATCATATCTTTAAATGTGTTTTTTATGATTTCTTTTGTTTTAACAACTCTTAAATCTTCTTTTTTTTCTACATTCATAATAAAAAATCTCCTTTTTTCAGCATTTATACCACACAAAAATACAATATGTGTAATAAACAACTTTAACCTATTTTAAAACCATTGATTTAATCAGGTTAAAAACTATAATATATACAAAAAGAATAAGCAACATAAGAGTAATAAAATACATTAATATAATAATCTACTATAGTAGAAAAAACAAGTATAAAAAGTTAAAAAGGAGAAATAAAATGAAAAAAATTAAATATCTAATTTTTATAATAATAATATGTGCCTCATGCAATGCTCAGGAAAGTTATATTCAAAACAAAGGAAAAATATTAATAACTTACTTTTCAATTCCAGAAGGAGATGGAATAGATACTGTTACAGGGGCAAGCAGAATAAATGATAACAACAGAATAATAGGGAACACTGAATTTTTTGCAGAAACTATAAAAGAGTATACAAAAGGAGAGTTATTTAAAATAGAAACAGAAAATAAATATCCAAATACCCATCAGGAATTATTAGAAATTGTACAAAATGAAATCGCCAATAAAAAATTACCTAAACTATCCCAAAAAATAAATAATTTTAATGAGTATGATATTGTTTTTGTAGGCTATCCTATATGGTATTATGATCTTCCTATGGCTATGTATAGTTTTTTTGAGGAGTATGATTTTTCCAATAAAATAATTATACCTTTTTCAACACATGGAGGAAGCAGATTTTCAGGAACTATAGAAAAAATAAAACAATTAGAACCAAATGCCAAAATCATAGAAGACGGTCTAACAATATCAAGAAATGATATTCTTAATTCAAGAAAAATTATAGAAAATTGGTTAAAAAATTTAAAATTATAATAATTAACTATTGACATTGGAGTCAACTCCAATGATACAATCAAAATACAATTTGTTAATATAAACGAAAAAAGGAGAAAAAATGAGAAATATTTTATTAATTTTATTTGTTTTGATTGCATCAATATCATGCAATTCAAATAACACAAATAATACTACTAATACTTATGAATACACTGCAGCACCAACAAATACAATTTTAATAAAAAATGGAGAAAGACAAAAATCAAAAGGTTCATCAGATTATTTTACAGGTGACGTTGAAGTAGAATATATCACTTCCCCAAATGAAACTTCAAAATTTTCTGTAGCTTATGTTACATTTCAGGCAGGTGCAAGAAGTGCTTGGCATACCCACCCTAAAGGACAACATTTAATAGTTATTGAAGGTATAGGACTTACTCAGGAAGAAGGAAAGCCTATACAAGAGTTTAGAGCTGGTGATACTTTATATTGTCCTTCTAATATAAAGCATTGGCATGGTGCTTCTCCTAATTCACCTATGAAGCATATTGCCATAACAGGAGATTCAAATGGAAACAGTGTTACTTGGATGGAACATGTTACTGACGAAGAATATTACAGCTACACAAATCAATAATTAGGAGGATTATTATTTATGAAAAAAACTATTATAACTTTTATACTATTTATAGGATTATTCACTATGAATGCATTTGCTCAAAACACAAGAATAAAATTAACTTTTGGAAGCAATGAAATCTATGCTTTAATAACAAATTCAAAAGCAGGAAATGATTTTTTATCACTTCTTACTTTAAATATTAAAGCAGAAGATTTCAATAACACAGAAAAAATATTTTATTTAAGTAAAAAACTTAATACTCAAAATGAACCAGACGGAATAAATCCTAAAGCAGGAGATATTACTTACTATGCTCCTTGGGGCAACATTGCTATATTTTATAAAAATTTTAGGTATTCAAATAATTTAATTTATTTAGGAAAATTTGAAAATGCATCAGATATATCAAAACTTTCAAATATGAAAGGAGATTTTGATATACGCATTGAAAAAGCAAATTGATAATTTATTTAATGATTCGGAGATACTATGAATACTATAAAATTAAATAATAATGTTGAAATGCCTATTCTAGGATTTGGAGTATACAGAGTAGAAGATTATGAGGAATGCAAAAAAGCATGTCTTTATGCCATTGAAGCAGGATACAGACAT
>NZ_CALXRN010000040.1 GCF_944390595.1 uncultured Brachyspira sp.
TGAAATAGAATAATTTGAATTATTAATAATACCTATTTTATAATTTATATATTATGAAATGGGTATTATTTTTTTATCATTTTAGTATATCTTTAATCTTTTTCAATTCTTTTTGGTATTCTTTTGATATTTTATTTTTTAATTTTTCATCTTTTACAATATCGCAGCATAATAATATTTTTTCATATAATTTCATATAAGAAGAAGAATGTTTATTTATAAAAGGCTCGCTAATGAAAGCCCATATTTCTTTTTCTGTTTTTTTATTATTAATATTAATCATTATATCAGCTGATCTTTCTATTATATATCTGCCTAAATTAATATCATAAAAATTATCATCTTGAATATTTTTTATATTGTTCATATATTTTGATATTAATTGCCAAGCATAATCATATTTATTATTATCAATTAAATATTTAAGATAAGTATCTAAAGCAGAAACTATATCCCAATTACTTGCATTTTCTTCAATAGCTATTTCAAAAAGTTTTTTAGTAGTTTCCAGTAAAGATTCTTTATCTTCTATAAGTGACTCATAATATTTTAATTTATCTAAATTCTTTTTATCCCATTCTTTTACATTGCTTTTCCATATATCAATAAGTTTTGAACATAATTTTAATTCATCAATATCTATAAAATATGATATTACCGTATCTATACTTAATTCATCTAATCTCTCATTATAATAATTATAATCATCAACACCATAACCGCAATTACAATCAAAGTTTGAGTTTTTTGCTTTATCAAATAAATACTTATATTTTGAAAGTAATTTATTTATATCATCATTATAAAAAAAACTCATAATTTCTAAAGAAGCACCTATTCCCTGATAAGAATTAGTTTGCCTGTCTTTTATCTCTTCTTCAAACAAAAAA
Source organism: uncultured Brachyspira sp. (assembly GCF_944390595.1). GTDB lineage: Bacteria > Spirochaetota > Brachyspiria > Brachyspirales > Brachyspiraceae > Brachyspira. The sequence continues at coordinate 891 of NZ_CALXRN010000040.1, forward strand.
ACAAGCAAATATTCAAATTCTTTTTTATTCATTAATTCATTTATATTTTTATGATAAAGTATAGATAAAACTAATTTTAATCTTTCATTATAATTTTTATCTTTTGTATATTCTGCCTCATTATCTTCTTTATATATAAATGGAGAAATATTTATTTTAAATTTTTCTTTATCATCATTTTCTAAGCAATTCAATAATTCTTCAAGAGTCTTATAATATTCTTTTAAATAATCATTAAATAATTCTTGATAAAGTTCCATAATATATAAAAATCACTTATTAATCATTATGATCATATATTGAAGTTACTCCTAGCACCTTAGCAACCATATATGATATTATAGCCACTATAACAAGTGCTGAGAAATTGGAAATAGAGTTGGATATCTCAAGTATCAATATACATACCATTATAGGCGTTCTAGTAATTCCAGACATAAGGGAAGTTATACCCAAAAGTATAAATAAATCTCCATATACTGCATAATCTGGAAAGTATTTTATAAGTAATATATCATATAAAGAACCTATTGAAGCACCTAATATAAATGTAGGAAAAAATACTCCTCCTACTGCTCCTGATGTTGCACATACTGAAGTATAGAATAGTTTAACAAATATAAGAATAAAAAGCATAGAAACAGAAAATTTATCTTTAACTATACTTCCTATAAGCAAATCACCGCTTCCAAGTACATAAGGGAAAAACATTATCATAAAACCAGCCATCAAGAAAGCAGGTACAGGTCTAAATACATCATTTTCTATATTCTGATACATTTTAGAAAATAAATTCATAAGATAATTTAAAAGAGAAGCAAGCATTCCGCATATTATACCAAAAGGAAGAAGTGAAATATAATGTCTAACCTCTAATATTTTTGGCAAATTAAAATTAAGAATAAAAGCCTGCCCTACAAGATGTTCTACTACAAGTATTGAAGCTATGGAAGAAAAAACTATACATACAAAAACTATATGATTTTTATTTTCTCCAAGCTCCTCAAAAGAAAAAGCAATGCCAGTAAACGGGGCACTGAAAGTAGCTGTCATTCCGGCACAAGCACCGGAAACAAGCAAATATCTTCTATATTTAGCAAGCTTTGAAAAATATTTATGGAAAAAAAGTCCTACAAGTGTACCAACATGCATAGAAGGACCTGCTCTTCCTAAAGAAATTCCGCTTGCAAATGATATCATACTGCCGAATAATTTGAATAATATTTCTAATATAATATCTTTAGGTTCATGAAGAGATATATAATATTTTATTTGAGGTACTCCGGCACCCCTTATCTGCGGATAATACCTTAGTATATATCCTATAGTACATCCGGCAATTATAAGAAAAATAAAAAGAAGCACAGGATAATACCATCTATCAAATATGAAATTAGATATATAAAATACATTAACACTTAATTTGTAAAGCATTATTCTGTACAAAGAAATTATAAAGCCTACTGAAGCTCCTATACAAGCAGACAGCATGAAAAGCTTTACATATTTAATTTCAAAATTAATCTTCATAATTTAATTTTCTAATAAGTGTTTTTTATTTTTTATCAATCATAATATATAGTATATAAATTACACATTAAATCTAAAGGTTACAACATCTCCTTCCTGCATAAGATATTGCTTACCCTCAAGCCTAATAGCACCTGCCTCTTTAGCTTTTACAAAACTTCCAAGCTCTAAAAGTTTATCGCAGTTTATAACTTCAGCACTAATAAAACCTCTTTCAAAATCACTATGTATTACACCAGCAGCCTCAGGAGCATAAGCACCTTCTCTTACAGTCCAAGCTCTTGTCTCATCTTCACCGGAAGTTAAAAATGTTAATAATTTTAATAGTCTATGTCCTGCTTTTGTAAGTCTTGCAACTCCGGACTCTTTAACTCCCAAATCCTCTAAATAACTTAATCTCTCTTCTTCATCTAAATCCTGTAAATCTGCTTCTATTTTGGCACTAAATGGTATTAATTCAATATTTCTTTCTTTTGCATAATTTTGTAATGTTACATAATTAGAATTTTTTTCAGGATTAGCAAGTTCATTTTCTGATAAATTAGCACCTATCATCATGCTTTTTGCAGTCAATAAAAATAAAGGCTTTAATATTCCTTTTTCTGTATCTGTTAAATCTAAACTAAATACAGGTTTGAAATTATTTAATTCCGGAAGTATTTTTTCAAGCAATGCTACTTCTTCTTCAGCAGCCTTTCCTTTTCCGCCTTTAGCAACCTTTTTTTGTCTTTCCATTCTAGCATTAATAGTATCAATATCTGCAAGCATAAGTTCTGTCAAAATAATATCTAAATCTCTTAAAGGATCAACCTCTCCAATATGAGTAATATTCCCATCTTCAAATACTCTTACAACATGCAAAACTGCATTAACTTCTCTAATATGAGAAAGGAATTTATTACCAAGCCCCTCCCCTTTTGAAGCTCCTTTTACAAGTCCTGCAATATCTACGAATGTTGTTGTATTATAAACTTTCTTTTTTGATTTAAAAAGTGCTGCTAATTTATCAACTCTTTCATCTTTTATTATAGCAGTAGCTTCATTTTTATCTATAGTACAAAACGGATAATTAGCTGCTTCAGCATGAGCATTTGTTAGAGCATTAAAAAGTGTTGATTTCCCTACATTCGGAAGTCCTACTATTCCTATAGATAAAGCCATATTTTTTATTTCCTTAACTTAAATTATTTTATTTAGAAACATTATATATCAAAAAATATTAATAACAAGCATATTAAAAATTGATAATGAAAAAAATATTATAATTTTAAAATCATATATTTGTATTTTTTCAGTATTTAATTTTTATTAAAAAAATCATCTTATAAAATGTTTATTTATAAAAATAAAAAGATATAATTAATAATATATAAAAAACTTGAGGATAAATCTATGATATATAATATGTGGTATGCAGTATTAGATTCAAAAGAAGTAAAACAAAATAAGCCTCTTTTTGCTAAAAGATTAAATAAAAATCTAGTATTTTGGAGAGATTCAAATAACAATATATGCTGCATAGATGACAAATGCTGTCATAGAGGAGCATCATTATCTCATGGAAAAATATGCGGAAACAATGTAGCATGTCCATTTCATGGATTTCAATTCGATAAAAGCGGAAAAACTGTAATGATACCAGCTAATGGAAGAAATACTGCAGTTGATGAAAGATTTTTTGTTGAAGGATATGAAGTAAGAGATTTATATGGATTTATTTGGTTTTGGTATGGAGATAAAGATAAAATAAATGATAAAATAATGTTTCCTGATGATTTAAAAGATAAAAAATTTTCTTACTCTACAATAAGAGATGAATGGAATAATCATTATACAAGATGTATAGAAAATCAGCTTGATGTTGTGCATGTGTCTTTTGTACATTATAACACTATAGGAAGAGGAAACAAAACTATTGTTAATGGTCCTTTGGTAGAATTAGAAAATGATGTTATGAAATTTTATGTGAATAATGTTATTGATAACGGACAAAAAGCATTAAGTTCATCCGAAATGAAAAAAGAAGATTTTAAATACTTTTTATATTTTTATTTTCCAAACACTTGGCAGAATTATATATTTGAAAAAATGAGAATATTTGGTGTGTTCGCTCCTGTCGATGATGAAAATACTGTTGTGTATATGAGGTTCTATCAAAAAATAGTAAATATTCCTTTTATAAAATCTATAATAAATCTTATAGGAAAAAAATATTCGGATATTGTATTAAAACAGGATAAGAATGTGGTAAAAACTCAATCAAGAAAAGAATCATATTTAGGCATGCCGGAAGAAAAATTGATAGCAGGAGATATGCCTATAATTGTATACAGAAGTACTAGAGATAAATTTAAAAAATATAACAATAAAGACTAATTTATTTATTAAATTTATTGACTAAAAACGAAAAATTTGTTAAAGTACTAAATATGGCAAGTAAATCATTTGAAATTAGTTATTTTCTAAAAGATAATTCTGTTATTGTATTATCATTACAAAATAATATATATGATGAAAATTTACCTGAATTAAAAGAGTTATTTTCTGAATTCACCATAAAAAATATAAACAATATCGTTTTAGACCTATCAAAATGCATGTTTATAGAAAAAGAAATATGGGAATATTTTATTCAATTAAAGAAAGAATTGTCACAAAATAAAGGCAATATAGTACTATCTAATATGTGCAGTGTTGTAAAAAGCGATTATAATCTTATGGAACTATCTAGTTTTATAGATTCTTTTCAAGATATTAACGATGCACTATATAATTTTGGTATATTAACCGATATTAAATCTGCTTAATTTTATTTTTATACTTGAATTTTTCTTCTTGTAGATATAATATATAAACATGAAAATTGTAAAAAACTTAATAACATTAGCATTATTTTTTATAGTATTTTTTGGATTATATTTCTTTATATATTTCCTTAAAATATTAGACACTAATAATATATACAGTAATCTTACTCTTGATTCTATTAAAAATTTAATGGAGCATTACTTTTTTGCTATCGTAGTTGTTTCTGCTGTATCTACTATGATATTTACAGGAGCATTGAATAAATTTGTTGGTAATTTTTCAATAATATTTACTATAGCAGTATTAGCTGCTTTTGTAACATTATATCCTGCATATACAATTATTTTTAATAAAAATGTTGATTATTTAAGAAATGAATTAACAGATAAAAGTTCATCATTTATAGATGATAATGGAAAATATTTTTCAAAAATAGACAATCATATAATAAGAGTAGGATATAAATTATTAGATAACACATATAAAAATGCTTTATTTATAGATCCTGCTGCTAATGGTAAAGTTTATTTTGCAGACTATATATATTTTACTGATAAAGAAATAGCTTTACATGAAGTAACTGAACTATATGGTACTCTCACTAGTAAGAAATCATCTGTTGTTTTTGAAAGAAAATCTATATCAAAATATTTATTTAATTTCTCAACAGATGTAATATTTGGTTTTGAAGTATTTCCAATAATATCAACTTTATTAAAAGTGCTAACTACAACAGATATACCTATATACACTGTACCTATATTGTTTGTTAATTTCATATTTTTATTTTTCAGCTTCTACATGCTTGGATTATGCCTATTTTCAAAACAATATCAATATCACAACATATTAAATGCTTTTGTATTATATGGTATAATAAAATTAGTACTTGCTGTATTAATAGAACATTATAGTTTATTAGAAATAATAATTCGTAATATTACTTTCTGGAATATGTCATTGACTTTATTTATATCATCAATAATCATTATAATAATATCATTGATTTTGAAAAAAATATTTAATAATGACAAAAGAACCAAAAAAGAAATATAATAATTAAGGGATATGAAATAAAATACTAGAATGAATCAGATTATAAATGATTTTTGCAAAATAGATTTAAAAAAAGATAGTATTATAACAATAGGCAAATTTGACAGTGTTCATAGAGGACATCAAAAACTTATCAAATATACTGTAGATTACGCAAAAAAAAATAATTTAATTTCTATAGCAATAGTAATAAAGAAAAAAAATATCTCAATATATAATACAGAAGAAAATAATTCTTTTATAAAATCATTAGGTATTAACTACATAATTGTTATTGACTTTTTACCAGAATTTTATACAATGGAAGCTAAAGAGTTCTTTAATAAATTAATAGAATATTATCGTATGAAGCATATTGCAGTTGGTGTTGATTTTGCTTTTGGAAAAGATAGAATCGGAGATAGAGATTTTATAAAAAGATACTCTAAAGAATGCGGTATAGGAGTAAGTTTTATAAAATTTCTTAATTATAAAGGAGATAAAGTATCAAGCTCTAATATAAGAGAATGTCTTTCCAATGGAAATATGTCAGATGTAAATAAAATGCTTGGAAGAGAATATTCTATGAGCGGACTGGTAGTTCATGGAAATGCTTTGGGAAGAAAAATAGGATATCCTACAGCTAATCTAGAACTTCCTAAAAATATATTTATTCCTAAAATGGGAGTTTACAGCTCAACTGTCAAAATAGGCAATGGGGATAAAATTTATGAAGCTCTTACTTTTATTGGAATAAGCAATATTAATAAAGAGCTTAGAGTAGAAAGTCATATATTAGATTTTTCTAAAATGATATATGGTAAAAAAATAACTGTTATATTATTAAAATACATAAGAGATAATATAAAAGTTAATTCTATAGATGAAGTAAAAAAATTATTAGAAAATGATGAAAAAAAGATAAGAAAATATTTCAAAAGGAGAACAAAAAAATGTCTATCACAGCAGACGAAAAAGC
>NZ_CALXRN010000041.1 GCF_944390595.1 uncultured Brachyspira sp.
AAGAGAATTAATTTACAATAAAAGCAATACCAAAGAACCTTTAATAAATTATATAAATCATTTCTCTGATAAAAAAGAAAAGAAAGAATTAGCTAGTAATAATGAAGAAAATATAAAAAAGCCTATAAGGGAAGCTATAAGAGATGCTATGCTTGACGGTGAATGGAAAGATATGCAAAACTTACTTAATGAAGTAAAAGAAAATAGCGAAGAGTTTGGCGGAGAAAAGAAATTTGCACAGGCTATAATCGATGAAATACTTCTTCCAACAATGGCTGATATTGGTGTGAAATTTGGAGAAGGAACTATACAGCTTCCTTTTGTTTTAGGTTCTGCTGAAGTAATGAAGAAAAGTGTTGATTTCTTATCTGAATTTTTAGAGAAGAAAAAACAAGAAAAAACTGCTAAAATAATACTTGGTACTGTGGCAGGAGACGTACATGATGTTGGTAAAAATTTAGTTGAAATCATCATAAAAAATAATGGATTTGAAACAGTTAATATTGGCACTAAAGTTCCTATAGAAAAATTTTTAGAAGCATATCATGAACATAATGCAGACTGTATAGGTATGTCAGGGCTTTTAGTAAAATCTACTGAGGTGATGAAAGATAATCTTGCCTATATAAGAGAAAAAGGGTTAAAAATACCTATTATATTGGGAGGAGCTGCACTTACAAAAGAGTTTGTAGAAAATGACTGTAAAAAAGTTTATGGAGATACAGCTAAAATATTTTACTGTAAAGACGGCTTTGATGATATATTAGCAATAAAAGAGATAATAGCTGACAGAGATAAAGAAAATAATAATTAAAGGACAATAACAGCAATGCCAGAAATAAATCATAAAAATCATGAACATTATATAAATAAACCTCCATTCTATGGAAGAAAAGTTTTTGAATTCAGTAAACAAATAGAAAAAGAAGCTTTTGATATGATTAATAAAGTTAGACTTTTTAGAGCTGGTTTCGGATATTCTGCTAAAAATCAGGATATGGAAAAATATAATGAGATGATTAAAACAAAAGTAGAACCTAAATACGAAGAAATGAAAAGTAATATTATAGAAAATAATTTAATTGAACCTGTGATGATTTATGGATTTGATAAAACTATTACAGAGAATGATAAATTATACATATATGATGTAGATTTTGAAACTAATGAATTAAAAGATGAAAAAATAGAAATTCCTTTGGAGCGTATGGAAAATGAGCCTTACAATTCAATAGTAGATTTTTTTGACAAAGAAGAGGATACTATAGGTTTTACTCTTGTAAGCCTTGGAGAAAAGTTTCATAAGTTTTTAAAAGGCTTATATGATAATGATGAATATAAAGAATATTATTTCTATAATGCATTAGGAACAAATATCATAGAAAATTATGTTGATATACTTCAAAGTCATATGGATAATTTGCTTAATTTAAAAAATAATGGCAAAAGAAAACATGTAGGATGCAGATATTCTTTCGGATATAAGGCACTTACAAATATGTATGGCAACAGGATAATATTCAATCAATTAAAACCTGAAGAATTTAATGTTGTTCTTACTGAAAGCTATATGATGGATCCGGAAATTAGTACATGTGCAATAATATCATTCTGTGAAGATTCTTATTATTTTGCTAATTAATTTATTTTATAGTTTTTAATAAATCAACAACGAAATCATAATTATTCATACTCATTATATGCATTTTCTTATATTTTTTAAGCATACTATGAAATAAATCAGATGATAATTCTGTAGCTACTTTTTTCTCTTCTTCAGGAGATTTATCACTGGCTTTTTTTAGTTTATGAAGCCAATTTTCTGGAATATAAGCACCTGGAAGTTTATAATATATAAAATATGCGGTTTTATAAGTGAGTATTGGAAAGAACCCTGGAACTAGTATAGGTTTATTTTTTAAAGGAAGTTCATCTACCCATCTTAATAACAGCTCTAATCTTTCAGCTTCATATATAGGCTGTGTAAATATTGCTTTGACTCCTGAATTTGCTTTTTTAGCTAGTCTAACTTTTAAGCTGTCATTATTTTTGGCATAACTATTTATTACACAGAAAGGGTATATATGTTTTAACGGCTCTTTAAAAGTGAACTCCCCTAAACTCTTACCTTTATTAAGATCTTTTATTATAGCTATAAGTAATTCAGAGTTACCTTCAAATACAGATTTAGCCTGCTTTTGATTTCCGCCATTTATAGGATCACCTGTAACAGCAAGTATCATTCTTATATCAAAATAATTTGCACCTATCAAATCATTTTGCAAAGCTATTGAGTTTTTATCTCTCATAGTTTGTGTTGCAATGAAAGGCTTATTATTATTTAATCTTTGCTGCAATTGCAATGCTGCAAGTATTGATGATATTTTTAAATTTGCAAATGGAGAATCAGTTACAACAAAAGCATTAATATATTCATCGATTTTTGATTGATTTATTTTCTCTTCTATATATCCTAAATCATATTTTGCCTGAGGAGATATCTCTAATGTGAAAGTATATTTTTCTTTATTTGATAAATTAGAAATAAAATTTTCTATGCTGTTATTCATTATTTTATCCGTATATTATTATGTTTACTTATATCGTACTAGAAAAATAAAAAAAGTCAAATAAAAAATAATATTGAAGTTATATAAAAAAGTTATATACTTTATATATTGCTTGGAATATATTTTATTGATTGGTGTTTGATATGGGAGATGAAATAATTAATAATGATTCTAAAAAACAGGAATTGAAATATAAAGAATTAACAGAAAAGCCTGTAGAAAAACTTGTAGCTAAAATGGCAGTTCCAACAATAATAAGCATGCTTACAACTTCATTTTATAATATGGCAGATACTTTTTTTGTGAGTAAAATAAATACTCAATCAACAGCAGCTGTAGGTATAGTTTTTTCTATGATGGCGATAATACAGGCTGTAGGCTTTTTCTTCGGGCATGGTTCCGGAACATATATTTCTATAAAATTGGGTTCTAAGGATACTTCTGAAGCATCTAAGATGGCGGCTACGGGGTTTGTATCATCTATTATGGTTGGATTTATTATACTTGTATTTGGAATAATATTTATAAAGCCTCTTGCCTACATTCTAGGTTCAACAGAAACTATATTACCCTATTCTATAGAGTATATGAGATATATTTTAATTGGTGCACCGTATATGACAGCATCTTTAGTATTAAATAATCAATTGAGACTGCAGGGTAATGCTATTTTTGCTATGGTTGGACTTATAACAGGAGCTATAACAAATATAATATTAGATCCTATACTTATATTTACTTTTTCGATGGGTATAAAAGGTGCAGCAATAGGAACCATAATAAGCCAATTTATAGGTTTTTGTATACTTTTAGTTGGTACTAATGTTTGGGGTACTCTTCCTATAAAAATAAAAGATTTCTCTCCTAGCTTTCAAAAATATAAAGCTATTATAGCAGGAGGCCTTCCAAGTCTTTGCAGGCAGGGAATTGCAAGCGTATCAACTATGCTTTTAAATATAGCTGCAGGACCTTTTGGAGATGCTGCTATTGCTGCAATATCAATAGTTAACAGAGTTGGTATGTTTACAAATTCTGCTGTTATAGGTTTTGGTCAGGGGTTTCAGCCGGTATGCGGTTTTAATTATGGTGCTAAGAAATATGACAGAGTAATCAAAGCATATTATTTTTGTATAAAAATATCAACAATTATACTTTTGATATTTTCTTCTATCATATTTATAAATGCTTTTAATATATCTATGTCTTTTAATGAAAAAGATCCTGTACTTGTGGATATATCAGAAAGAGCATTAAGATATCAGGCATTAACTATTCCATTTTGGGGAGTAATAACATTATCAAGTATGATACTTCAAACAACAAGAAAAACATTTAGAGCTTCTTTACTCGCTATATCTAAACAGGGATTGTTTTTAATACCTGTAATATTTTTACTTCCTAAATTTTTTGGATTAACTGGAATAGAAACCGCACAGCCTGTTGCAGATATTCTCACTTTTTTGCTGTCAATACCTCTTGGATATAGTATAATAAAAGAAATGAAATCAGAAAGTAAAAACTATATTAAATAGTTTAACATAATATATTATAAATTGTTATATTTATTGATATAGTTTATTTTTTATTTAATCCGATACTTTAAATTAATGCTTGAACTTTAATATTATAAGTATATAATAGAGAAATATGGAAATAAAAGATTCTACAAGAAGTGCTTTGATTAGAAAAGGAAATGAGCTTTTTAATCAAAAAGATATAGAAGGAGCTTACCGTTGTTATTTGACAGCTTCATATTTTGGAGGTATTGAAAAGATAGCAGACTATTATAATTTTGAAAAGAAAAATATTATAAAAGCCATGCAATTATATAAATTTATTCTAAAAGAAGACTCAAACTTGGGAGGCAATGTAAGAGCTAAACAAAAATTAGATAAATTATCAGAATCTATAGTTAAAGTCTTGAGAAAGTGGCTAAAAGAAGATGAAACTTTTGAAGGAAATAAAAATGATAAATTAGAATTGGATAGTAAAAATGCAATACTTCCTATTAATTATAAAAAAAATAGTTTAGAGGATATTTTAAAAGCAAAAGATAAAATAGAAGAAAAAACTGAAGAATATTCTAAGGCACCCAATATTAAAAAACCTGTTTTTGAACAAATATACAAAAATAAACAAAATAAAAAATAAAAACTATTAAACACAAAATTAGGAGTTCTCTTTATGGAAAAAAATGTAGTAGAAATTGAAAATGCTCTCGCTTCATTATCATCAAAATTTTCAAAGAATGACACTTTGGTTATTATATTGGCTGCTGGTCATGGGAAAAGAATAAGAAGTTCCACTTCAAAGATGCTCCATACTATTTGGGGAGTACCTAGTATAGAAAGAGTTAGACTTGCAGTTAGAAATGGTATGCCTAAAAGTAATATTACTATAGTTGTTGGAATAAAAGCTTTAGATGTTGCGAATGCAGTTGGAAAACAAGCAAATACAAATTTTGCATATCAGGAAGAACAAAGAGGTACAGGACATGCTGTTAAAGTAGGGCTTGAAAAGAGTGATTTAAAAAATATTAAATATTGTTATGTAATATATGCTGATATGGGACTTATAGATTCTGAAACTATGAAAGAATTCCATGAAGAGTTTATTAAATCAAAAACTGATATGATAGTTATGACTGCTTTATATGACGGACCTAAAGGAAGCAATTATTACGGCAGGATACTTAGAAGCAGAGGATTAACTTATGACCGTAAAGTAAGTAAATATAAACAGAAATCTCAAGGCAATGTATTGGGAGTTATTGAATATAAAGATATTCTTGCCATGAAAGATGATGAGAAATTATATAAAACTTATAAAGATGAAAAGTTTTCTTATGAAAAAGATGAACTTCTAGATAATTTTAATGAATATGTGGCAGGTATATATGGTTTTAAAATGAAGCCTTTAGAAGAGTTGATACAAACATTACAGGCAAACAATGCTCAAAATGAATTATATTTAACTGATTTAATAGAAATTTTCTTTAATAATAATTTATCAATTTCTACATATATGCCTAAAGACAGCAGAGTTGTTTTAGGATTTAATGATAAAACAGTTCTTAAAGAAATGGAATCTATTGCCAGATCTAATGTTTATGACAAGCTAAAAAATATTATTACTATATATGACGGAGAGGATTTCTTTATAGATGACAGTGTTGTCGATCAAATATTAGAGATAGATAAAGATGAAAAACCATTAGATATATATGTTGGAAAAGGGGCATATATTGGCAAAGGCGTAAAAATAAATTATGGTGTTACTATATCGCATGGTGCTAAATTAGAAGGAAATGTTTATCTTGGAGAACATGCCTATATTGGAGATAATGCCCTTCTTTCATGTTTAGATAATCAAAAGCTTATAATCGATAATAATGTTCAAATATATTCTGGAAATCAGATTAAAGGAAATGTATATATAGGTAAGAATACAATACTAGAAAGAGGCGTAAATGTTACAGGAAGTGATAATCACCCTGTAAATATAGGAAGCAATGTACTTATTAAAGGTGTTAGTTATTTATATGGTTCTATAGTTGATGATAATGCATATATAGAACATTGTATATTCTATTATTCGCATATAAAAGCATTGCTTGATGATAAAGGAAATGTAATTAAATGCAGATTTATAAGGCCTAAAGAGGAAGGTTTAGAATCTGTAAGTAAAATAGATGATGGTAAAAAAACTAAGAAAAAATAGTATATTATTGATAATAGCAGTATTAATTATTTTTTTATGTGCTAGTTTAACTGCTCAGTATCAAAAAGATTTAAGAAATGATGCTCCTCCTATTACAGAGCATTATATTAGAATGAGCGGAGTTGAAACCCTTTTAACATGGTCTATTGCTTCTTTAAGGGAAGAACCTTATATTACCGATTTATATGTTGATGCTAAAAATAGCATACACTTTGCATATTATGATAATATATTAAATACTGCTGTTTATGTTACTGGAAAAGATGGAAAATTCAGCAGAACTTTGCTTGATGATAATAGAGATATAGGAGGATTTATTACCCTAGCAACCAATGAAAATAATATTCATACAGCATATAATAGAGGCAGCAGATTATTGTATGCTAATAATAACGGCGGTTCTTTTAATAATTATGCTATGGATTTAACAGAAAATAAAAAAATAATAGATTTGAAATTGGTTATATCAGCATTCTATTATCCTACATTATTTTTTATAAATAGCAAAGGAGTTTTATCCGTATCCAGATTCTACAGAGACAATTTTTTTACTGATTTTGTTTATACAAATAATATAGTTGATAGTGTTTATCCTGTAGCAGAAAAAGACGGGTATGCCTTATTTATACGTGATTATCAAACAGGAAATATATTTTACGGTTCAAGGAAAACTAATACAGCGTTTAGATTCTTTGATGATAAAGCAATAGTAACTAATTCTGATATTTATACTGTAATTCATGAAGAGCATAATAGATTTAATGTACTTTATACAACAAAAGATAATAAAAATACAATAAATTATATGAGATTTTATCATGGAAGTTTTAGTAATGGTATTTTAGTAGAAGACGATAAAAATATTATCTCTTTAGATGCTAAATTAAATTATGGTTTTGAGGTGACTGCTTTGTATCTTAAAGAAGATGGAAATAAAAATCTATTTATGGATGGCAGAATAATAGATTTATCAGTATTAGGAACTAGTAAAGGAAATGTAAAAGTTGCTGCAGCACAATATCCTTATTTTTATCTTTTATATTATAATGATATATTTCAAGAATTGAGAGTAACTAAGATAAATATAAGTGATGTTGAAAAATTAAAATAAACCGATAATTTATTTGACGTTTTTATATTTAAAATGTTTAATTAAATAATTGTAAAAAATAGGATGTTTTTATGAGTGATGAACAACCAAAAGTGTCTTTTATAGAAAAAAATCCAAGAACATGCCCTGTATGCAAAGGAGAGTTTTATCATGAGATGCTTCTTAGCGGCGGCGGAAGATTGATAGCAGGAAAATTAAGAGATGATTTAAGAAGAACTTATGAAAAGAGTAAGAGATATGGAGTTGTATATCCATTGATATATGTTGTTGTAGTTTGTCCAAATTGCTTATATGCTGCTTTTCAGGAAGATTTTCAATTAATAGATCCTAAGAAAAAAAATATAGCATCTGATACAGCTTCTCAGAGAGCTATATATATGAAAGAGTTTTTTGGTGATGATGTAGATTTTACAAGAAATAGGACATTATTAGAGGGTGCGGCAAGTTATTTTTTAGCATTGGATGGTTATCATTATCATGGTAAAGATACTGCTCCTACTTTAAAAAAAGCATTATGTTCTTTAAGACTAAGCTGGACATTAGAGGATTTGGCTACAGCTTATCCTAATGAAAATTATGATAGACTTATACCATTTTTCCAATATAAAGCAAGCGAGTTATATTCAGCTTCTATAGAATGTATGCAAAATGGAAAAGAAAATTTTGAGAAATTAAAGTCTTTTGGACCTGATATAGATAATAATTTTGGTTATGAAGGCATGCTTTATATGGGAGCATTGCTTGGTATGGATGCTTCTAAATTTATACCAGACCCTAAAGTTAAAGCACAGACTTTAGTTCAGGCTAAAAGAAAAATAAGTAAAGTATTTGGTTCCGGTAAAACAAGCAAATCTAAACCTTCAGCATTGCTTGAAAAAATAAAAGAATTACATAATAATATAACAGATGAACTAAATCGTCTTAATGAAGAATACGGTATAGATGTGAGTTAATGAAGAAGCTAAATCTGTATTTATTAAAAGAGTTCCTTTCTTTTTTCTTTGGATCATTATTTTTATTTGTTATTTTGGTTACAATAGCAGAAATAAGTGCGAGATTATCTCATTATACTCAGCATATAGAGTTGATGCAATATTTTATTACTTATCACTTTTTTAGAATACCGCATAATATATATTATATTTTTCCTGTAGCATTGATGTTTTCTTCCACTTACGTACTAGGAACTTTTGTAAAAAATAAAGAAATGATAGCTGTTGAAAATTCTGGTATTAGTTTATTTAAATTTTCTAGCCCGATATTTATAATAGTTATATTTTTATGTTTATTTCTTGTATTTTTCTGGCAATTTGTTGCAGCACCATTTAATAAAAAAGCTTTTATAGCCAATGATACAATAAATGGTTTTGGACAGGCTACTGAAAGCGGACCTTGGCAGTTGTTTGGAGGAAATAATTATATTTATTTTATAGATACATATTTTTATCAAGAACAATATATGACAAATACAATAATATTAAAATTGAATGATGATGGGGCTATAAAAATGAGAATATCAAGCCCTTATATACAATGGAATAATAATGATAGAAAATGGTATGTATCCAGCGGAATATTAACTACATTTAGTGATAATAAAGAAATAACTGTTCAAGAGATAACAAATTATCAATTGGATGTTTTGGAAAGACCGGAACATTTTTACGGACGTCCTTTATTGGATTCTATGAGTATAACTGAAGAAGCACGTATTATAAAATTACAGAAAGAAGTAAATATGAATACATCAAAATTGGAAACTGATTTGCATTATAGAATATCATATTGTTTTTCAGGATTTATTATAGTTTTATTAGCGTCATTATTTTCTAAATTTTCTACTCAAAGTGTATTAGTTGTAAGTTTAGTATTGGTTATATTAGTAGCATTGTTTTATTATTCTATTGTTATGATATTCAGATCTATGGGTGAAGCCGGAAATATGAATGCTTTTATTGCTGCTTGGATGCCTAATATAATATTTGGCATACTATGTATATTGGCTTTTAAGAAATTCCACTAATTTTATCAATTTGTTTTTCCATTATAATAGCGTCAAATTGATTATTATAATATTTGTTTCTAATTGATATTTCTTTAAAACCATTTTTTATATAAAAGTTTTTAGCGGCGGTATTATTTTGATGCAAATCTAATTTTATGCTATTAACATTATTTTTTACAGCATCATCAAATAAATATGATAATAATTTTCTGCCGTATCCTTTATTATGAGGATATGAAGCTATAAATATTATATCTATCTCAGGAGTTAATAAAAAGTATATTAGAAATCCAACAATTTGTTCTTGATTTTTAATTATAATGACATTATGGAATTTATCTTCTATATAATGTTTTATATAATCTTTTGACAAAACAGTGTATTCGCTTTTAGAAGCTATAGAATAAATAGAATCTATTATATCATTATTACAACTATTGATGAGTTCTATATTGTTCATAATTGAAAAGGTTAAATAAAAATGAATAAGAAAGATAAACTTCCTTATTCATTTTTAATATATTATAATTTGCTGTTTATTGAAGCAAATAATTCTTGTTTTTTATTTTTTACATAATCTGCTATTTCTTCAACTTTTACTTCTATACTTTCAGATGAATTTCTTAGTTTAAATTCTACTACACCTCTTTGAAGAGATTTTTTTCCAACCATTATTCTCATAGGTATTCCTATTAAATCACAGTCATTAAGTTTAACTCCAAGTCTCTCTTCTCTGTCATCAAAAATAGTTTCAACTCCAAGACTATTAAGAGATTTATATATTTCTTCAGCTTTTTTGAATGATTCTTCAGTTTTTTTATCAATAGCAACTACAATAGCTTCATAAGGAGCTACACTTATAGGAAATATAATTCCTTTATCATCATAATTTTGTTCTATTACAGAAGCAAAAGCCCTAGTAACTCCGATACCATAGCATCCCATTATAGGTATTATTTCTTTATTATTTTCATCTAAAACTTTAAAATTAAATGCTTCAGTATACTTATCTCCAAGTTTAAAAATATGTCCTAATTCCAATCCTTTCTTTTGATAAAGAACTTCACCGCATTCAGGACATTTATCTCCTTCTTTTGCTGCTCTGAAATCTCCCCAAACATCAATATTAAAATCTCTGTTTATATTAACATTTTTTATATGCGTATCATCTTTATTTCCGCCAACTATGGCATCTGATACAGATTTTATTGTATGATCAGCAAAAATTCTAATTTTCTTCTTTAATCCTATTGGAGAAGCAAAACCTACTCTAGCTCCTGTAACTTCTTTTACAATATTTTCATCAGCAAGTTCTATTTCTAGTCCGCCTAAAGCATTGCAAAGTTTAGTTTCATTAATTTCTAAATCACCTCTAATTACAACAAGTATAACTTCACCCTCTTCAGTTTTGTATATTATACTTTTTATGAAATGATCAGCAGTTGTATTGAAAAACTTTTCCAAATCATTGATAGTTCTTATATCTGGAGTATGTACTTCTTCTAATGGTTTATCTGTGTATGTATTTGCAGGTTCTTCATTTTTTACGTTTGCCTTTTCTACATTTGCTCTGTAACTGCATTTAGAGCAGAAAATTATTGTCTCCTCACCTACTTCACTTAAAACCATAAACTCTTCGCTGCCTTCTCCTCCCATAGCACCGCTGTCTGCTTTTACGCTTACAGTATCAAGTCCCATTCTTTTGAAAATTTTTGTATATGCTCTGCTCATATCATTATAAGTTTTATCTAAACACTCTTTTGTTATATGAAATGAATAAGCATCTTTCATTATAAACTCTTTTGAGCGTATAACTCCAAATCTCGGACGTATTTCATCTCTGAATTTTGTATGTATTTGATATAAAGTAAGCGGAAAATCTTTATATGATTGTATTTCATTTTGTGCTGTTATGGTGAAAGCCTCTTCATGTGTAGGTCCCATAGCCATATCAACATTATTTCTGTCTTTTAATCTGAATAACTCTTTTTTAAATCTTTCCCATCTTCCTGACGGAGTTAATAATTCTTTTGAAACAAGTATCGGCATTATGCATTCATTTGAATCTATAGCATCCATTTCTTCACGTATTATATTTGATATTTTATTCAATACTCTAACACCAAGCGGCAAGTATGAATAAAGTCCGTTAGATATTTTTCTAGCAAGTCCTGCTCTCAACATTAATTTATTTGAAGCTATTACCGCATCGCTAGGTGCTTCTTTTAATGTTGGAATAAACATTTTTGATAAACGCATAATATTTCCTTATAACGATTTAAAATTTATATAAATGATATACTATAAAAGTAAAATTATCAACTATATAAAAAAGACTTACTATATTTATTTTTTATAGTAAGTCTTTTTTGTAATAATTAATTAAAAAGTATATAGTTCTACAAATGAAGGATATTCTTTAGAACTTATAATTGTTTGTTCAGCATTTATAAATTCTGTATCTTCAAAGATATTGTTTCCTGTATTTTGATTTGGGAATATATAATTTTTAGCTCCTGACATTACCTGCAATCTTAGTTTTGTTCCTTTTAAGAAAGTATTTGCTATTTTTGTAGTTACTATTTCGTATTTATATATTTTTCCAGGTTCTAAGAGAGATATTTTATCTACACCTTCTCTGAATTTTGCTCTTATGAAACCGTCGCATAATCTCATAGATCTTCCTTTAGAATCTACTTCTGTTAATCTAACAACGAAATCTGTATCTTTAGCTGAACTTTTTGCATAAAATGTTATTTTAGCACTTCCAACTATTGTGGTTTCTTTTTCAAACTCTTCTGTTGTAAATATTATAACATCATCTCTTTTTTCAATTTCCTGATAATCTGCAGGAACACATATTTCATTTTGTGATATGTCTATTAAATGTTCCGGAGCATCTTTAGGATTAAATATATATTTTTCTTCAACATCAGTTTCAGGTGCATTTAATGATAATTTGTTATTTGCTGATAGATAATAGTTTACAGGTTTTGAATATTCAGGATACCATTTATTTGCCTGTTTCCATTCATTTTTACCAACAGCATAATATTCAACATTAGGTCTGTTTTCTATATCATTATTAATATTTTTTAATTTCTTATCGAACCATTTTAAAAATATTAAATCTATATCATATCTTAATGCATTTGTTCCTAATTGCAAAGAATTTATATTTCTTGTAGAATTACCGTCATGCATCCAAGCACCTAATATTATTTTTTTATCGCTGTCATTTTTATATTTACTTACTACATCAATAGCTAAACTTGTAGCATCTCCATTGTCATCATACCATCCGGATACTATTAATGCAGGAGTTTTTATATTGTCCCTTTTTTCATACCAGTTACAATGAGCCCAAAATTCATCATATACTTCATGGCTGCACCATTTATCCCAAAAACCTATATTATGTCCTAATGCTTTAATAGGTATATCTTTAATAGGTCTTATATTTATTACTTCATCCCAATCAGTTCTTTGCATGTTATTTTTATCATGAACTTTATCTTTAACAGAAAAAGCCCAAGCTAATACGCCGGATGAAAAAGTACCATTTTTTCTAGGCAAATCTACAAATGGGTTTCCTGATGTAACTATACTTATTAATGCTTTTAAATGTTCATTACCGCTTCCTGCAGCTGACCATTGTACACATCCCAAATACGATCCGCCTATCATGCCAACTGAACTATTACACCATTCTTCATTAGCTATAAAATTGATAGTATCATCACCGTCATCAACTTCATGATATTTTGGTATCCATTCTCCGTCAGAATCCCCTCTTCCTCTTACATCCTGAACGCATACTGCATATCCTCTTAAAACATATCTATAATAAGTTTCTATTTTATTTAATCTGTTATAAGGAGTTCTAACAAGTATAGCAGGTACTTTGTCTTTTACATTTGGAATTAAAACCTCTGTTGCAAGTTTTACTCCATCTCTCATTGGTATATAAACAGTTTTTTGTTCTTTTATACTGTTTAATTTTTCATTAGGAATTTGTTTTTTCCATTCTTTTATAAAAGTATTATCTTCATAACCTTCTTCTATGAAAATAGAATTACTATCCCTAGATGCTATTATGAAACCTTTTATAGAATTTTCTGCAACAATTATATCAAGAGGATTTTTACCGCTCATAGCTGCATATATATTATTAAAGTCTGAATGTTTTTTATATAGGATGTTATTAATGTTTATCTCATCTTTAGAAAAATCATTATCTTTAATATTCAAAATTTTATCAGCTAATTCCAAATCCATATAATATAGAAATATATATCTTTTTATGTCTTCTTTATTTATTTCTCTTTTTTCTTTGAAAGATAAATTAAAAAAATCCAGCTCTTCTAAATATTTAAATGAATTATCAAAATGAAATTTAGATATTAATATGCCGGATTGATATAAATTAAATATTCTCATAATATGATATTCTCCCAATTTATATTAGTATTTAAATATAAATTTTATTAAATATGCCATACCTATTCCAACGTAATTTCCTACAGCTCCGCCTAAAACACCAAGTATAACAGCTACACTTATTAAGCTTTCCCATCCTGCAGAAGCTGCCAATACTGTTGAGCTTGAAGATGAACCTATAGCTGATTGCACAGCAACTAATACATATTGATATTTTATTTTGAACAGTCTGCATAATATAGCATGTACTGTTAAAGTTATAAACATTACTGAAGCACAGAATAAACTTGATAATATAGCAGATTTTAAGAATTCCATTATATTTATTGTTAAACCTATTCTAGCTAAAAAGAATAATGATAAAAATAAACCTATATCCATAGTACCTTTTAAATCCTGTACTTTTTTAAATTGTGCAACAATTATAGATATAGTAGTTAATATAATAATTTTCATTGTGCTTTGTAATGAGCTTGGAAATAAACCGGATATAAATCCGCTTGCAGCAACTATACAATATCCCAAAGTTAATATCCATGCGATATCATGAATACTCCATTCTTTTGGTTTTAAGAATGTGCTTCCGCCTTTTAACAACAATTCTTCTTCTTCAAGTCTGTATGGCCATATTTTTTCAAACCATTTAAATCTTCTAAGATTTGAAGCTAAATACATTACTAAAACTATATAGAATGGATAAGCAGCATAGTCAGCAGCATTTGCAGCAGCTATCAAATCTTCAGATGCATTCAATCCAACAGCTATAGCATTTAAATTAGGGCTTCCTCCCGTATATGTACCAACTAACATACCAGCTAATTTCCAACCTTCTGGAATTATAGGTACAAATATAAATGATAAAGCAAATACAACTACACATACAGTAATTACTGCTAAAGCCATAGCTACAAGAGGTTCTTTAGATAATTTTATTAAACCTTTTAAATCAACATTTAACAGCATAACAGCAATACCTAACATAATTACTTCTCCAGATATATATGAATATACTGGTTAAGAAAAAGGCATAACACGTATATTTGATAATAATAAACCTCCTAATATACATATTAATGCCGGTCCTAAAGATTTAAAAAATCTGAATTTGATTAGATATAAACTCATTGTGGCAATTAAGATTATACCTGCAGTAACACCTGGTACAGATGTTATTAGAGATGTTTTTTCCATTACTTTCCCCCAAATTATTAAAATTAAAATTCTATATCTAAACCAAGTCCTGGTTTATCTAAAAGCGTTATAAGACCATTTTCCGCAGTAAAACCTCCGTTTACAAATGGCAATTCTTTTGTTAGAACATATCCGTCTAAATCAGCATCTAATATATTTGCTTTGCTTGCAGCAAAATGAGCACCAGCTGTTATTGCTACTCTGCTTTCAACCATACATCCAACCATACAATGTATTCCTGCTGCTTCGCACACAGCATTTATTTTTTCTGCTTTAAATATTCCTGAAGATTTTGTAAGTTTTATATTAACTTTATCGCAAGCTCCTGCTCTGATAAATTTCATTGCATCATGATGATCTTTTACTGATTCATCAGCAACTATTTCCATAGATGTTTTTTTTCTTACTTCTGCCATATTATTTATATCCCAGTACGGAACCGGTTGCTCTATACCGTGAACGTCATATTTTAGTAATTCATTGAATACGTTAACAGCTTCTGCAACTGTATAACCTTGATTGGCATCTGCTTTTATGATAATGTCGTTTCCAACAGCTTCTCTTATCATTTTTATAGTTTCTATATCTTTTTTTGGTTCAAGTCCTATTTTTACTTTTAAGATTTTAAAACCTGCTTTTACATATTTAATAGCTGATTCAACCATTTCTTCTTTTTTATTTATAGACAATGTTACATCTGATTCTATTTGATTTGAGAAACCTCCTAGAACTTTGTATAATGGCTGATTCATTAACTTTCCTTTTATATCGTATAATGCTATATCAATGCCTGCTTTTGCTCCGTTATTTCCAACTATAAATTTATCCATAGTTCTATGTATGCTTTCAATATCTAAAGGGTTTTCGCCTTTTATTTTATTTTCAATTTCTTTTATTATGATTTCTATAGAATCAGGTGATTCCCCAACTATATGTCTAGTTGGTACGCTTTCACCATATCCAATTATTCCTTCATCTGTTTCTACTTTTACTAATATAGTAGGCTGACTAGTTCTTGATAAAGCAGCTGTTACAAATGGTTCTTTTAATTCCAATTCTACTTTCTTAGTTTTAATGGATGTTATTTTCATGATACTGATCCTTATATTGAATTATAATTTTCATACAACAAATTTTACCATTATAAATATTTTTTATTATTTTTCAATATGTAGAGATTATATTGTGACAATAAATTAATATAATATTTAAATATTATTAATTATCCAAGCAGTTTCTTTTCTTATTTCGCTATCCATGTTAATAATATTGTCTATAGTTAATGGAATATTGATATTTCTATCACATATTTTTGATACGATATCAAATATATTTGTGAATTTTATTCTTTTTTCTAAAAATG
This sequence comes from uncultured Brachyspira sp., assembly GCF_944390595.1. Taxonomy (GTDB): domain Bacteria; phylum Spirochaetota; class Brachyspiria; order Brachyspirales; family Brachyspiraceae; genus Brachyspira. The sequence goes on from NZ_CALXRN010000041.1 coordinate 16,401, forward strand.
AATAAACACATATTTCATTAGCAGCATTCAATACGCAAGGATAAAGTCCTCCTTTCATACCGCATTCATAGGCTAATCTAAGCATTATAAATTTATTTAAATCCATTTTATAAAAATTTATTTCAGGATGTTCATATAATTTTAATTTTTCAAAAGGAGTGTTTCTAATTTCCGGATAAGTTAAAGCATGCTGTATAGGAAGACGCAT
>NZ_CALXRN010000042.1 GCF_944390595.1 uncultured Brachyspira sp.
TTAATATCCTCACGAGCCTCTTCAAAATAATTATCATAATCAAATGAAGAATTAAATATTTCTATCTTTGCTTCTGCTCTAAACAAATAAAATAAATGTGTATGACTTGTGTTATTATCAATTTCAAGAGTACTATTAATCACTTTTTCATAAATCTCAAATGCATTTCTAAAATTATTCTCTTTTTTATATTCTCTAGCAAGTATTAATCTATTATTAAGTTTTATATTTTCATCATTGCTTAAAGCATTTAATTCATTTTTGCACAGAGCACTATAAGCTAATGATTTCTTATAATTTTTATCATTTTCATCTTTTATATTATCAAAATCCTCTATAGCCTTTTCATATTCCTTTAATTTATATCTTAATTTTCCTCTATTGTAATAAACTTCTGAAAGTCCTTCATTATTTGATTTTATATTCTCATTAAATATTTTATCAACATCTTCACCCAAATGATAATAGCACCAAGCAATATAATGATCAGGCTTTATTCTGTTTAATTCATGCTTATCATCATTCATTTGATAAAGTTCTTTTGACTTTTTGAAATATTCTATAGCTTCATTGTATTTATTTTTAGATAAATAAACCTTTCCTTTATTGTAATAGGCATCGGCATAATTTTTATTAATCTCTATTGCTTTATCAAAATCAATCAATGCATCATCATAAAAGCCTAAATTATATTTTGCAAAACCTCTTAAATTATAAGCCTCATAATAATTGCAATCCAAATTTAAAGCCTCATCATAATTTTCAATTTTTTCAAAGTAATTAGAAATATTATCCGCCGTCTTTATATAAATTAAAACATTATCATATTTTGGAAATGATAATTGAGGATTCGATAAGTTTTTTATAATATCATCTTCTTCACCCAAAACTTTATAATACTTAATAGATTTTTTTGCCTCATAATTAGAAAGCTCATAAGCCATTTTTAAGTCTTCTATTATTTCATTTTCTAATTTATTTTTATATTCTTCATCGCATTCTTTTGTATTATCAATTAACTTTAAAAACTCTCTTTTTATTTTCTGCCTGTTAAAAAATCCCTGAACATAATATTTATTTAATTCAATAGCCTTATCCAAATACTCTATAGCCTTTTTATAATTATCGATTGACTTTTCTTTTTCTAATAAATATAAAGCCAAAGCATTATAAGCCTTATAATAATTAGGGTTTATATTAATTGCCTTTTCTAAATATTTAATTGAATCATCTGTTTTATTTATAATAGCCAAATTATAATATGATATATAATCGTCAAACTCTATAGCCTTTTTTAAATATGCTTCATCTTTATATTCATAGCCTAAATATTTATACATCTTTGGAAAATTATTCTTAAGTTTATTTAAAATAATTTCTTTTTCTCTTTCATCTATTTTATATTGAGGAAGCGAAATATCTTTAAATATATATCTGAAATAGCAGGCATATTTATTTTTGCTTTTTAATTCTAAAGCCTTTTTTAAATTCTTGATTATTTTATCATTAAAGGAATTTATATCTTTTATTATATTATATTCATAATGAAATAATTTAATATTTAAAATTGCTATTTTTTCATATACTTTATATTTATTAGGATACATTTTTAATAAAGCATTATAATCTTCCAATGCCTCTTTATAATGCTTTAATTTTTCTCTGCTTAATGCTCTGTAATAATATGCTTTTGCTGAATTATTATTGCCGTTTTTTAAATATTTACTTATAAGTTTTATAGAAAAATTATACAATTTATTTTGATACGCCTCTGCTGCCAAATCAATTAAACTCATATAATAATCCTTATAAATACTTATATTTTTTAGATTATATTATGAATTATTTTTTTAATCAAACAGTATAATTTAATCTTCAATATCAATATAAGAATAAGTTCCGCCAAGATCAACAGAAGAAATCCTAAAACCAAATGGATTATTTTCATCATGTTCTTCAAATATATCCGTTCTTTCTATATACAATTTTTTTAAATCTATTTTGTTTACCTTAAAATAATCAATATAATATTTCTTCTGATATATATAATTCATGTAATTTAAAAAATAAACATCAATAAAATCATCCTCATTTTCAATAACATTATTAGTAGGAATGGATTTTATATAATTCATTTTTTTAATTCCGTCTTCTTTGGCTTTTTTATATATTATTTTATAATTGTTCTCAAAAAATATTCTTCTATCTTCTTTATAATTTTCTTTTATATCTTTATATCCTGTTTCAGAAAAATAATTCCATGCTTCCATACCTCTTTCCAAAAAACTTTTTCTCACCTTTTCTATAATTTTTAAATCATTATCATCAGCTTCAAAAATTTCTGCTTCGCTTCTATAATAGTTTTTATATTCATCATTATAATACCAGTCATAGTCTAAATAATCATATTCATAATATTCTTCTTCTGTATGTTAGCCTTCTTTAATATAATTCTTTTTTGCTTGAATATCTTTAGTAAACTCTATAAAATCTATTATATAATTAAATGCTTCATCATATTCTCTATACTTTCTGTTTTCATTATTAATATGAGCTTTTATC
>NZ_CALXRN010000043.1 GCF_944390595.1 uncultured Brachyspira sp.
TTTTGGAGGTTTGATTTCTGGTGGTATTCCTACAGGAACATCAGCAAAATCGAAATAATTTTCATAGAATAAATTTTGGAATCTAACAGCTATAGGCTGCATTCTGAAATTATCTACATAAGAAGCTACGAAGTTAATATTTTTTTGACCGTAAGTAGCATAGAAAACAGCTAAAGAAGTATTAGCAGCTTTGTTCATGTAGTTACCATATTTCATAGAAGTAAAATCATCAAAAGTTTTAGTTCTGCTGTTATGGAAACCGCCGAATTTAGTATTGAAGCCGCCTAAAGTTCTTTTAAATAAGCCTCTTGACATTACATAACCAGGATGAGCATATTCATTGCCTTCATTTCTTGATTTATACTGTTCTAAAGTGTAATCGCCTTCATAAACAGCACTTACAGCAAATAATTTATCTTCATGGAAGAAGAATTTATAAGCCCATTTAGTTTCTTTTCCAGCTAGTGTAGCATCTTCATTAATAGCATCAGCTCTAACTGTCATACATTTAAATTCGTTTGTAACTATAAAGTTGAAATATAAAATGTTTTCATCTCTTGTGAATAATTCTGAAACATCATTAGTAGTAAATTTAACATTTATCCAATCCATAGTTTGAGGGTTATACCATACTAAATCTGGATCTGGATATTTACTAACATAGAATGTACCGCTTACAGGCTCAGCAGCTGCTGATGAGAAATTAGAAGCCATTAAGATCTCATTAACTTCATCAGGACTTATACCATAAGGAACCAAATCATTAAACTTGTAAGGAACTGTTTGGTATGCATGAACTGATATTGATATAGCTACCAACAAAAACATAACTAGTAATTTTTTCATTTTGTTCTCCAAGATTTTAATTGTTTATATTATACTATATTAAAAAATTAAAGCAAATCAATTATGTTTACTTACTGTAATTTTTTTAATTTTTTACATTATTAATAAATTTATTTTGATTGACTTTTTATGGAAAATCGTATATCATGTTTCAAATAAATTTATATACTTCGCTTCCTTATTTATAAAGAAGCTTTGTCCAAGGAGTTAAAGAAATGAGAGAATACGAAATATTATTCGTAACAGAAATCAATGACGCTGTGCATCAAAATGCTAAAGATCATGTAACAACTATTTTGCAGAATTATCATTCTGAAATATTCCATGAAGCAGATTATGGAATTCATAATTTAAGCTACCCAATACGTAAAGTTAATCAGGGTAAATTTTATTTCTACCATTTTAGATGCGACGGAAATAACTTATCTAATATTGAAAGAGAATTACGCTATGAACTCAGCATATTGAGATTTATAATAGTTCGCTTAGATGAGATAATTCAAAAAGATAAAAAAGAAAATAATAGTAATAATGAAGAAGCTTCAAAAGAGGCTTAATTTTTAGAGGCTTATTTTATGGCAACAGATTTTAATAATGTAACAATAATAGGAAGACTTACTGCAGATCCTGTAACTAAATATTTACCTAGCGGAAGTGCAGTTGTAGAGTTTTCTATAGCAAATAATTATTATGTTAGTACAAAAAATACTACAGAAGTTAATTATTTTGATGTGGTTGCTTTTGGTAAAATGGCTGAGACTGTTGGAAAGTATCTTACTAAAGGAAAGCAGGTTGCTATAAGCGGTACTTTAAGACAGGAAAGATGGCAGGATAAAGATACTAATGCCGCAAGATCTAAAGTAAGAATCATTATGCAGACTATGCAGATGTTAGGTGCTGCAGGCGGTTCCGGTGCTGCCAGCATGGATACTACATATTCTCCTTCAGCTTCTCCTTCAAGTGTTGATTTGGGAAGTTTTGAGGATGATGATGAAGTTCCATTTTGATGATTAATAATTTTTTAGGAGATAAAAATCATGGATTTAGAAAATACAGAAAATTTTGAAAATAGTGCTGAAGAAGAAATGAAAGCTAAAGGCGATAAAAAAGCCCATTTCAATAAAGAAGTAAATGAAAAAGACGGCAGAAAGAAATTCTTTAAAAAGAAAGTATGTTATTTCTGCAAAAACAATATAGATGTATTAGATTACAAAGATATTAAATTATTAAAAAGATATGTTAAAGACAGCGGTAAAATTATACCTAAGCGTTTAAATGGTACTTGTTCTAAGCATCAAAGATTAGTTACTAAAGCTATTAAAAGAGCTAGAAATATAGCACTTTTACCTTATGAAACTAGATATTAATTTTTTATTATATTAAAGAATATTAACAGCTGTTATAATTATTTATAGCGGCTGTTTTTTATTTGACAGTTTTTTATCTTGTATTATAATAAAAAAGCATAAAATAATTAAAATTAGGATTTTAGATATGAGTAATGAAATTAATGAGTATAGAAGATATTTATCTCAGGATATTATAAAAACATGTATAAGAATGCAAAAGGATGGAATTAATCAGGGAACTTCCGGTAATGTAAGTTTTCGTTTTGAAAATGGAATGCTTATAACTCCTTCCAGCATGCCTTATGATACTATGAAAGCTGAAGATATTGTTTTTGTTGATGAGAATGGAAATGCAGAGCCTAATAAAAGACCTTCAAGCGAATGGAGATTTCATTTATCTATATTAAAGGATAATCCTGATTTTAATGCTGTTATACATAGCCATTCAATATATTCTTCAATAGTTTCAATAATGGGAGTTGATTATATACCTGCTATACATTATATGGTAGCTGTTGCAGGAGGTAAAATTATACCTTGTGCTGAATATGCAACTTATGGTACAGAAGAGCTTTGCAATAATATATCAAAAGCTATGAAAGGATATAAGGCATGTATTATAAAAAATCATGGTCTTGTGGTTTCTGATTCCAGTATGGAAAAGGCTTACGGTGTTTTAGTTGAAGTAGAAAATCTTGCCAGAGAATTTGTTGAAGTTAGTAAAAGTGGAAAGTATAATATATTATCCGATGAGGAAATGGATATAATACTCAAAAAATTCGGCAATTACGGGCTTAATGCTAGAAAATAAATATGTTCAATATAATAGATTTGAATCATTATAATAGAAAAGAACATTATAAAATGTATATGTCAGATGTTCCTTGTACTTATAGTATAACGGTTAATTTGGACATAACTAATTTTTATAAATCAGTTAAAAATAAAGATGTTAAATTTTATGCTTCTATTATTTACTTTATATCAAAATCTGTTAATAAATATAAAGAATTTAGAATGTCATTGAATGATAATAAAGAACTTGGATACTATGACATAGTGCATCCTAGTTATACTATATTTCATAAAGATTCTAATACTTTTTCATGTATTTACACTGAATATAATGAAGATTTTAATTTGTTTTATAAAAATTATATTTCGGATATAGAAGCTTATGGAGATAATAAGTCATTTTTGGCTAAGCCTTGTGATTTGAAGAATATATTTAATATTTCATCAATTCCATTATCTTCATTTACTAGTTTTAATTTGAATTTAAAAAATGGTTTTGATTATTTGCCTCCTATATTTACAATAGGAAAGTACTATTATAATGATAAAAATAATTTAATAATACCTTTAGCATTGCAAGTACATCATAGCGTATGCGATGGTTATCATGTTGGTATTTTCTTTGAAGATTTGCAAAGAGAATTAAATGATTTTTAAAATAAATAAAGCTTATTGAAAAAATATTACTTTAATTATAAAATAAATGTTTATAACATTATATTTTATAATATTTTTATTCGAGGTTTATGGATTTATGAAATTATTGAAAAATAAAATCTATATATTTGTATTTACATTTTTATCACTATTTTTTATATCATGTGCTACAACATCAAAAAGCACATCAAGCGGCGGTGTATATGTAGGTGAAGAAACAGGTGAAATAGGTATAGTTAATAATTGGAAGAACCCTGATTTTAAAGGCGGAAAGACCACAAAAATAGTTGCTGAAGGTTTTGCTTCTGCTGACGGAAGAGGTGAAGCTGATGCTATAGAAAGAGCTATAGAGAGTGCTAAGCGTAAAGCAGTAGAGCAGGCGGTTGGTTCTATTGTTCAAGGTTCAACTTTAGTAGAAAATAACAGACTTATAAGTTCAAAAATATATGATAATACAACTGGTTATATATCTTCATATAAAGTATTAAACATTTCAAAAAGCGGTTCAGTATGGTATTCAAAAATAGAAGCTGTTGTCGGTGTTGATATGATTCAGGATAATTTGCAGGCTATGGGAATACTTATGGACAGAAAGAATATGCCTCTTATAGTTATGCTTGTTACTGATGAAACAGGAGAATTAAGCGAATCATTTAATGTTCAATTAGAAAAAAATATGAGTGAAAAAGGATTCAAATTTGTAAGTGCTAGTTCTCTAAGCAGCGTTATGAGAAGAGAAAATATAAGTTATGAAGATACAAGAGGTTCACGTGCTTCGGATTATGTAAAAAGAATAGCATCTGCAACAGGGGCACAGATTGCAGTATTGGGTAAGGCTGAGGCTGCTTTCTTTACTACTATAAAAGGTACTGCCATGAAAAGTTATAGAAGCGATGTAGCAATTACCGCTGTTAATATATCAGATTACAGCACTATAGCACGTTCTACTCATCAGGCAGGAGGTGTAGGAGGAAGCGATAAAGATGCACATTCAATTGCTTTAGTAAAATCTGCAGATTCCATATCAGATGATTTTGTAAATCAGATAGTAACAAAATGGCAGAGCGAAGTTCAAAACGGTACAGAATATACTATATATGTTAGCGGATTAGATTTTAATGATTCTATAGATTTTGAAGAGGCATTAAAAAAGAATATAGGCGGATTAAAAAGCGTTTATAATAGAGGAGTATCCGGTACTTCATCTATGTATGTTGTTAGATATGTAGGCAGCAGCAGAGATTTAGCTGTTGATATTAATGCCAAAGCAAAGAATATGGGTTATCAAGTTATTATAAGTAAATTTGATGATAAAACTATTACTTTGAAAGCTAGCAGAAGGTAATATTAATATAATATGAAAGAAAAGCTAGTGCTTCATACTTGCTGTGCAGTTTGTATGTGTTATCCTAAAACCATACTTGAAGATTATGATACAGTGTTTTATTTTTATAATCCTAATATATATCCGATTGCTGAATATGAAAGAAGAAGGGATGAGTTTATAAATTATGCTGAAAGTATTGGTATAAAGACTCATATAGCAGAAGGCGAAAATGATGTTCAAAATTGGTATAATGATATTAAGGGTTTTGAAAATGAACCTGAGAAAGGTGCCAGATGCAGTATTTGTTTTAAGCATAGAATGAAAAAAGCATTTGAATATGCTGAAAGTATCAATGCTAAATATGTGGCAACAGTTATGACAGTAAGCCCTCATAAAAACAGTAAGGTTATTGAAATGATAGGTAATTCTTTAGCTAAAGAGCATGAATCAGTAGAATATCTGCATTTTGATTTTAAGAAAAAAGACGGATTCAAAAAGACTAATATAATAGCAAATGATGCCGGACTTTACAGACAGCATTACTGCGGATGCGAGTTTAGTATTAGAGATTAATTTTATAGTTTGTATTTTTATCTGATAAATTTTTATTAAGTTGAAAATTTAATTAAATTCCCCGCCCTCTAGGTTTAAAATAATTTTTGTTATTTTTATATATTTTTCTTTTTTGTTTTTTTATTATATTTGAACACCCGCCCAAGTTTTTTTAAAATTTATTGTGATGATTACCGTACGCTTAATGATTTTTTGATTATGGATAATTGATGATTTAAATTTATTATATAACATAGGTATAATAGGAAATGATTATAAATAAAAACCCCTTACTTTAAACTTAAGCAAGGGGCAGTATTATATTATTTAATCAAACCCATTAGGATATTATGAAGGCTTGAATAAATATCGCGGAATACCTGTAAAATTTTTAGTAAGTAAGCATTATAAGTTGGCTTTTATGTTCTAATATTGTTTGGGTAACTGGCATATAGGACATATTAACTTTAATATATTTTA
>NZ_CALXRN010000044.1 GCF_944390595.1 uncultured Brachyspira sp.
AATGGAGATAGTTTTGAAATCACTATAAATGCTAATAATGATATTGATTACAAAGATAAAGTAAAAATAAATATTAAGTTTTTTAATGATAATCAAAAAGTGCATGATAGATTTATTTATACATTACTTATTTTAATGATTTGGGATTTTAGGCTTACTGATATGTTTTCTTAATTTAAGGCTAAAAAATTATTTAAAAATCCCGCCCTTCATTCTTTATAGTTTTTTTATGTAATTTAAGTGTTATTATATTTATTGCCTTATCAGAAATTTTAACACCCACCCAAGATTTTTTTAAATTTAATACTTTACTCTACGCACGGTAAGTGAAATTTCAAATACAGTAAAAATTAGAATTAAAAATTGATATATACTTATAACTTTATTCTACGTGCGGTAAATAGATTATAAAGTTAAATAAAATTTTGGGTGGGTTTTATAATTGTACTGCGGATTTAAAAAGTAAAAATCATATAATATTGCTGAATATAAAGGATGGACATGCGTAAGTAAATTTTTAAATAAAGAATTATTTAGAATTAGCTATTTTATTCATCATAGTTTTTTAACTATAAATGATATAATAAAAAGCAATGCACTAAAGTCAAGTACATTGCTTTTATAAAAGTTGTAAAGATGTTTAGATTAATTACTTCCGTATCCTCTTTCTTTCAATAAAGCAGCTATAGCCAATTTTTTAGCTCCAGAAGCTCTTGCGAATTCTCTTTTTAGTGTTTCATCATCGTATGAAGAATACTGCATTTTATATTTTGCTACATCTTCATTAAAATTTTTTGCCTGCTGCCCAACAAACTCGGCACCAGATTTAAGCATATCAAAAAATCCCATAATTTTCTCCTTTTTTATTTAATTATTTATTTTGCAATTAAAAATTATTTATAGTTAATATTTAAAAATACGTATATATGCATTAAGTATATAAAAAAAAACAAGTATTTTTATATAAAAACATGTTTTTTACACAAAAATATTATGCATAAATAAAGGCGATACCTCAAAAAGATACCGCCTTTAATTATTTTAAATTTATTGTTTAACTTTATTTAGCCTCTATAACAACTTTATGCTGTCCGTCATAACCGAATACTTCAGGATTATACATCTCTTCAGCTTTAGTAGCAGGAAGCAAATATTCACCAGGAGTAACAGCACGAACTACATATCTATATTCATGTGTACCGTCACTAAGCATATCAGCAAACAATAACACTTTGTCATTGTAGTTTTCAGTGTGATTGAATCCGCCCCACCACCAAGTAGGTTTTCCGGCATTGCCTGTTAAGTTTTTAACCTCGCTGCTTTCTGTAGCAAAGCTTGCATTTAATATTCTCATACCTGCCGCAATAGGAGTATCCACCACAACGAAATGTCTTTCAAAAGGAGCTGTAACTTTTACTACTACAATATATTCTTCTCCCTGCTTGAATTTATCTTTAGTTAAGTCTAATACTTTTCCGTCTTTAGTTTGATACTGTCTTTCAACTTTTATTCCGGCATCTCTATTAACAGCCAAATCACGAGGAGCATAAGTGAGTCTTACACCATAATAAAGTCTTCCATCTCCGTTTCTTTTTATATTAGCAACAGAACTTCTAGTATTTGAATTGCTTAATTTCTCATCCATAAACTCATCTAATGCATAATTTTCTGTTACGCTAGGCTGAGTTCTTGAATTAAATGTTTCTGAAAGTAAAGTTTTTCCTTCGTATACAAATTCTGCTTTGAAATTAGGATAAACATTTTCATACTTTCTGAAATACATATTCATAGCAGCAAATACTGATACATTGTCCTGAGTATTTAAATATCTTCCGTTTTTTCTTGATTGAACAAGCCAGCGAACCACTTTTTCATTTATAGCATTATCATATTCTGTTTCTATTAATGCATATAAAGCAACCGCAGTATCTCTTACTGATGAAGAGTGTATCCAATATAAATTAGCATATCTAGTTTCTAATTCATAATGTGCTGTTGTAGGGTCTTCTTTAATAGTATTTAGTATATACTGTCTAACTTCAGTCAATGCTTTATTATCATATTTATTGTAATACATAGCTCTCATTAATTGAACCTGTCCGTAGAAAGGTATATTATTAACTTGAGGGTATATTCTGTCTATTATAACTTTTACATCATTAGCATTATATCCGCCTTCAGCAAGAACAGCCGCAATATAGGCTATAGAAGAAAGATTGATATATTCATCAAACCAGAAGCTAGGTTTTTCAGCATTTCCGCTCTTAGCATAATTATTAATATATTCCAATGCTAATGATAAAGAATTCTCATCAACAGTGTATCCTTCTTTCTTAGCCTTAATCATAGCATCAGCAGCATAAGCAGTAAGCCATGGAGATGTCCAAGTTTTGCTAGGCCAGTATGAGAATCCTCCGTCAGGACTCTGATATGTAGGCATAGTCTTTAAGAAAGTTTGTACTGTGTTGTCTAAACTCTCTTCTGTTATATCTGTAAGCTTCATATCAACCAATATTCTCTTACTAGTTATGATAGGATAAACTCTTGATAACTGCTGTTCCAAACAAAGGTAAGGATAATTTATAAGATAATTTATACCTCCTGTAAGCTCGCTGAATGCACTAGGAGACATATAAACTTCTAAACTTCCTGCACCTTTATATGCTTCTGTTACGCTAGGTATTCTTAGCATTAAATCAGTATTATTATTTGTCATACTTGAGAACATAGCAACAGATTCTGTAGTCATAGGCACATTAACTTCAAATGTTTTTTCTACAGCATCAGTATATTCTCCGCCTTTAGCAAATATAGTAACTTTAGCCTCTCCTCTGTTTGTAGCTATAATATCGAATCTTACATCAGCATTTCCGCCTTTAGGAACTTTTACTGTTTGAACATCATTTTGTATCATAGCATTAGAAGCAGCGGCTTGAATCTCTATTTCTAAATCTTGATCAGAATAATTATATATTATAGTTCCTGCTTTCAATTTATCTTCAACATAAGCGAATTCAGGAAGCGTAGGCATAAGCATAAGATTTTTCTTAACTACTACAACATCATCAGAAGCACCGAAATATCCGTCGCTATTTATAGCAGAAGCCATTATTCTAAATGATGTAATATTATCAGGTAAATTGAATGTAACTGTAGCTTTACCGCTTGCATCAGTTTTAACTCTTCCTTGATAGAATGCAGTTGTCAAGAAATTCTTTCTTATACTAAATACATCCATACCCATAGCTTCAGCTTTAGCCATCATATCATTAGCAGCTCTCATACCATCGCCGCCAGGTGTATCTCCTTTCTCTCCATAGTTTCTCTGTCCTATTAAGTGTATTCTTGTGTCGGCACTTGCTACACTCAAAGGTCTTTGTCCGTAGAAAGTATTGAACCAGTTAGGAGTTTTATAACCTATTAAATTTAATACTCCTACATCAACCACGCTTAGCATAACCTCAGTTTCCATAGGCTGACTTTCTTTTATTTCTACATACAAATCTACTGTCATTTCATCTCGAGGCTCTAAACTGTCAGCAGATTTTGTTATTTTTACATTAAGTTCTTTTTCACGAGGTGATACTGAAAGTCCTGCATAACCTATTTTAAATGACGGCTTACCTTCATCAGTTGCATAATTAGTATAAGCTTCATTTTCAACCCTTCCTTTAACAAGCGAAACACCTACATATACATTAGGTAAATATTCAGGTTTTATAGGTACTTCTATTAAAGCAGTAGAACCTTCAATATTTGTTACATAAGAATCTATTACATATTCCCTTTCAACTGTTACTAAAGCAGTAGCAGATTCATAAGGAGATTTTACCATTATTCTAGCAGTTTCATAAGGCTTATATTCTTCTTTTTCTGTGATAAGCTCTAACAAATCATCATCAAACATAGCCCAAGGAGCGTAATCCTTACCTATAACATACATATATTCATCAGCTGCTACTTCTCTGTTTGCAGAATCTTTAGCTCTTGATAATATTATATAAAGTCCTGAATTTGTAGGAGTAAAGCTGTATGCAACAGGATCATTAGCTGTTGTAACAGTAGTAGTTTCGATAACATCGTCAATCTGTTTTGATTCCCATTCAAATCTTCCGCCTGTTATAGCCTTTTTTACAGATTCCCAATGTCTTCTTATAACTTGTACTTCTATTTGTTTGCCTTCAAGTCTGTTTCCTTCAGGATCAACAGCAATAAATTCTAACTGTGTAGGCTTATCTGTTTCTAAGAAATATCCTTGTCTCTTTATACCTATATAATAATCACTTCCATGAACTAGTACATTTTTAGTAGTACTTACTCTTTGAGAATCCTCACCAGATACAGTTGCTTCTATAGTTACATAAGCAGCATGTATAGAACGGCTTGCATCTATTTTAGGTGAATAAGCATATTCTCCTTTTTCATCCAAAGCTCCTGTACCATTTGCTATCATAGAATAATAATTATTATAATACTCATCTTCAAACCAGCTTAATTTTGTAAATCTAAATCCTGCATTATTAGGAGGAGTAAAGAAAGTTTCATTCATAGATATATTATAGTCTACTTGATTAGATATCATAGGCTCGCCGAATAAATACCAGCCTGACATCTTAATAGGCATTGTATCGCCTAAATAATAATTTTTATCTTCAACCCAAAGTCTGCTTTCATACTCTAAAGGTTTAAATTCTTCTACCCTAAAACTTTGTGATAAACTGTATAATTCTTCTTCATCTGTTTTATTTATATCATCTTTAAAAGCCACTCTTACACTATAATAACCTGTAGGAGCATCTGCCGGAAGAGTGAAATCTATTAAATAAGAACCATATTCATTTAAAGTAACAGTTCCTTTATGTATTTCCTCTCCTCTTGAGTTATTTATTGTAAATAAAGCATCTTTTAAACCATTAGGTATTTGCCAATTTCCTATTTTATTTTCTCTAACAACACCTTTTATATGTACTTCTTCTCCAGGTTTATATATACCTCTTTCTGTAAACATTGAGCCATTATAATCTTTATCAGAAGGAGAATAATTATAATTTATATCCATTCTCCAAGGCGAAACACCTGTACCCCAATCGCTGTTTATGAAAGATACATCATCGCCTTTTGTAACTATAGCCCATTGTCTTGGAGCATCCCATCTGCTTGCCCTTTTTATTCCTAATTCTCTGAATCCTTTAGTAGTTGCTATTCCGTTTTCATCTGTAGTTGCTCTGTCTAAAACTCTGTTAAAGTCATCTCTTATTTCTACTTCTGCACCTTCAACCGGCATTCCTGTTTTTAAGTCAGTTACAAATATAGTATTTGAATCTCCTGAGAATTTACCTGTTACTCCCATAGAAGTTATTTGTATTTGCGAAGATGATGAATAATCATATTGATTTTGATATCCGGTTTTACTTTTAAACTCTATAGATAAAAATCCATAATTATTATTATTCATATAGTTAGTTAAATAAAGAGCTGTTGTAATATATCTGTTTCTTTCAATATTAGGAGTATATTCAGTAGTATTATCATATCCGAATAAATTTCCATATTGATTAGTATAACTTCTAAACTCTGCCCCTTCATCATATCTGTATACTTGTTTATTTACAAATAGGAAAGGTATAATATTTTCTTTATCAACATATCTGCTTCTTATATTAATAGTATTAGGGTTCATTAACTGCACTGGAAGCTTCATTCCTTCATATGCTTCTACAACTCCCATTCCTGAAGGTATTGAAACACTAGGGTTATAGTCAGTAACATTTAATGTAATATTTTGTTCTTCACCTAAAGTCTGTCCGTAAGAATCTTTTAAATTTCCATTAATTTTTATATTATATGTAACATTTGGATTAAATCTTAATGAATAAAGTGAAAAACTCTTAGATGACCAAGAACTTTGCTGAATTTCCTCTTCTGTAGGAAGCTGTACTTCGGGAGTAATCTCAATATTTCTAATTAAGTCAGCCCATTCAACTCTGGTACTAAATTCTAATTTAGGAGCTTCCGGAGAATATGATGCTGTTACTGTCTGTTCTTTATTTCCGCTGAAATAGAAATCATCATGTATAGAAAAACTAAAGCTTTTAGCATCTGCTGTACCTAAATCACCATTAACAGCAGCAAGTCCTTGATCTATATTCACTGTTATTCCATCGTTTTTTGCTAAGGCAGTTTTAGGTTTTATAACTAATACCTGTTCTAATTGGTATTCATTAGTTTCCCATTCTCTTAAATCTTCTATTCTTGCATATCTTACATCAAAATCTATAGCAGTATTATTATTGCTTGAAATTAAGTGTATTTTTTCTTTTGCACTTTGAAGATATATAGGCATATTATAATATACAACTATATTAACATCTGTAGGAAGTTCTGACTGTCTGTCATAAGGAGAACTTTTCTGCATTATAGGTCTTAAAGTGTTAAAACTCCAAGTATAATCATTTTCCAATACTTCCCCAGTTAATTCGCTTTTTATTCCTTTTTTTAAAGTTACTTCAATTGCTGTATTATCCGGCAATGGCTTTGAAGGATAAAATGCTAAAGTATTAATGGAAAGCCATCTGTATTTACCTTCAACATCTACGTTAAAAGTAAAATATTCATTAGTAATGTCTGTTATAGCCTGCAAAGCTACCATTTGCTGATTAAAAGTTACTGTTATTGCTTCATAGTTGTTTCTTGAAGTATTTTCTCCAATAGGTGTAGCTCTGTCAATAGTAACAGCCGCAAACATACTTGCCCCCATTATCATTGTTAACATTAATGACATAATAGAAACATAATAAATATTTCTCAATTTTTTCATAAAGTCCTCTTTTTTATGTATTTTTTGACTCATAAAGTTATATCATAAATAATTTAAAAGTAAATAAATAATTTATAATACTTTACTAAAAAATCAAACTTTATATATAAAACTCAAGAAATGTAAAAAAGTGTTACTATTTAATATTATTAAACCGTTTATTTTAAACTATTTTTTTATTATAATTTACATTTAAATTAAATTTATTAATATAGTTATGAGATAAACTGATTATAGTTTCTGCAAAATTGCTGCTGTTATTTAAACATGGACATAATATAAAATCTTTAATATTATATTTATTAACAGCTTCTTCTCTATATTCAATATCTATTTCATAAATAGTTTCTGAATTATCTATTGTAAAAGCTAAAGGATATATCATTATTTTTTCACCACTATATTTTTCTATAGTATCCATTGTGCTAGGAGAAAGCCATTCTAATTTTCCTATTTTAGATTGATAAGAAAGTATTATATCTTTAAAATTAAGACCTTCATTATATAGTTTTTCTTTTAATATCTCAGCATTGCAATTACATTCATATTCATAAGGGTCTCCCTTTTCTACATACATTTTTGGTATGGAATGTGCTGATAATATTAATATATACTCGCTTGCATCTTTATCTTTTATGCTTTCTTTTATTAAATTTACTACTGAATTATTATATTTGTTATCATCATAATATCTGTCAATTATATTTATTTCAGGCTTATATCTTAATTTTTTCATTGCTTTAAAAATAGAATCAAAAGATGATTTTACTGTAACTTCTGAATATTGAGGATACATACTGAATAATGTGATTTTTTCTATCTTTTTTTCTTTTAATTCTTTCAATACATCATAAGAATAAGGCGGAGTATAATTCATTATATATTTATAATCTCTCGAATTATCCATCTCTTTTAACTTTTCTATTAATTTTTCTGTATGTTCATTTATTGGAGAGTTTCCTCCTATTGCCTCATAATGTTTTAAAACATTATCCCTAATTTTATTAACTATCTTTTTAGCTACCATATTTCTGATAATACCATTTTTTATGTTTAATATATAATAATCATTAAACATATTCTTCAAAAAAATATCTATTTCTTTGGTATTTCTAGGACCTCCCATATTAAAAAGTACAACTGCTTCTTTTTTTATCATATCATTCATAACATATCCTTATTAATAATATTTATTAATAAATAATATATATTTTTTAATAATTAGTCAACATGTATTGTGACTTTTATTATAAAAAATATAAAAATTACACGCATGATTAAAATTATATTAAAAAAAGACTTTAATTATGAATAACAAAATACTAATTTTAAATATTTATTAAAAAATTATGAATTATACACTTGAAATAATATTTATTATTTAGTATAATATATTTATTAATAATTAACACTAATAAGGAGTTTTTAATATGTCAGATAAAAAATTAACAACTGAATTCGGTGCTCCGGTTGAAAATAATCAGCATTCTATGACAGCAGGTGCCAGAGGACCTATGCTTTTACAAGATGTATGGTTTATGGAAAAGATGGCACATTTTGACAGAGAAGTTATACCAGAAAGAAGAATGCATGCTAAAGGTTCAGGTGCTTATGGTACATTCACTGTAACTCATGACATAACAAAATATACTAAAGCAAAAATATTCTCTGAAGTTGGAAAGAAAACTGATTTATTTGTAAGATTTTCTACAGTAGCAGGAGAAAGAGGTGCAGCAGATGCGGAAAGAGATATAAGAGGTTTTGCTATTAAATTCTATACTGAAGAAGGAAACTGGGATTTAGTTGGAAATAATACTCCTGTATTTTATTTCAGAGATCCTTTGAAATTCCCAGATTTGAACCATGCTGTAAAAAGAGATCCTAAAACTAATATGAGAAGTGCACAAAATAAATGGGACTTCCTTACTTCTTTACCTGAAGCTATTCACCAAATAACTATAGATATGAGCGACAGAGGTATACCTTACAGTTACAGACACATGCATGGTTTCAGCAGTCATGCTTATAGTTTCATAAATAAAGAAGGCAAAAGATATTGGGTAAAATTACATTTCAAAACTCAGCAAGGTATTAAAAACTTAACAGATCAGGAAGCTGAAGCAATAATAGCAAAAGACAGAGAAAGTTCTCAAAAAGATTTATTTGAAGCTATAGAAAGAGGCGATTTCCCTAAATGGAATATGAAGATTCAAATAATGACTGAAGAACAGGCTAATGCAAGCAAGAGAAATCCTTTTGACTTAACAAAAACTTGGTCTCAAAAAGAATATCCTTTAATTGATGTAGGCGTCTTAGAATTAAATAAAAACCCAGAAAACTATTTTGCAGAAGTAGAACAATCAGCATTCAGCCCTTCTACAATAGTTCCTGGTATTGGTTTCTCACCAGATAGAATGCTTCAAGGAAGATTATTCTCATATACAGACACTCAAAGATATAGATTAGGCGTTAATTATGCAAGTATTCCTGTAAATGCTCCAAGATGTCCATTCCATTCATTCCATAAAGATGGTTCTATGAGAGTAGATTCTAACAATGGCTCTGCTGTACAATATGAACCAAATTCTCAAGGAGAATGGAAAGAGCAGAAAGAATATGCCGAGCCTCCTCTAAAAATTTACGGAGATGCTTACAGATATGACCACAGAGAAGATGATGATGATTATTATACAGATGCAAGAGCATTATTCAATCTTATGACAGATGCACAAAAACAAGTATTATTTGAAAACACTGCAAGAGATATGAACGGTGTTACTAAAGAAGTACAATTAAGACATATAAAAAACTGCATGAATGTTGATAAAGCTTACGGACTTGGGGTTGCTAAAGCATTAGGCATTGATGAGAAAGATATATAATAAAAAATAAAAGTCAATTCTATTAAGTATAGCTAATACCTTTTTATGAGATATTAGCTATACTTTTATTAATGCCAATAAATTTCTTTATTTATATATAAAATTTCATATCTAAAACTATTAATCACCTATATCAACCACTTGTCCGTAAGGAGTTACTTCTACTTCTAAACCATTATTAAGTTTTACTTTATATAATCCGTCATCCATCTCAACCATCCAAATTTGAGCCTGAGGAAAGTATTGTTTTACAGCATTAATAACAGGTCTTGGAACCTGATTAATAGGAACCATCCAATCTGCAAATAAACTAGCACTTCCTAATATAGATAAAGCAAATATGAAACAAATTAATTTTTTCATAAATATCTCCTTTTTTGTATATTCAATTAACTTATATCTATATTATAACATATAAAAACAAATTGTCAATTTATTTTACATTATTTTAAATAAAATTTACAAAAAAAACAGCAATTTATTCAACTTTCATATTTAATAAATTTATAATCAATTTCAGTATTTTAATAGCATACTTTCTATAATTTATTTGATTGATTTTTTTTCTGTTTGAATAGATAATCTATAAAAAATAAACAGTAAGAAAAATAATTATGAATAATTTAATAAAAAAATTACAAATATCATCACAAAAAAGAATCATAATATTGGCATTAATTTCTGTTCTGCCTTTTACTATATATTTTTTATTTTTTGCTTCAAATATTAATTCTGATTATAAAATTACTGAAATAACATCTTATTTTTTTGCTTTTAAGGTTTTTTATTTATTTTGTTTTTCATTAATATTTAATTTAAATAATAAAAAAAATATACTTATAACTTCTTTGATCTTTTTATTTATAGGCATTATGGCAGTGCTTATTCCATCTGCTGATTTTACTATAAATGATATAATGTCAAGAAATGCCGATTTAATTTTCTTTGTTCATACAATTTTAAATAAAAACTTATTTTTGGATATTATATTTTTCATAATGTTTGCTTTATCATTTAATGAATATAAAAATTATAGAAATATCAATCATATATTTACTTTTAGTGCTAATATTATGATATTATCTTTTTTGATTAGTGCTGCTGTTTCTCTAATATTTATAATATGTTTTAATTTATTTATTAATTTATTTAAAGGAATTATTATAAATATATTTCCTGATACAGTTATTATTTTTAATATTTTTATATTATCTATATTTTATATATTTTCTTTTACGCCTTTTATAATTTACATCATATATAAAAAAGATATAAAAAATATATCAATATACTTTTCAAGAATAATAATGTATATAAGTTTATATAATATAGTTAAATATTTATTTTCTATGTTAATGCCTTATAATAATCCTTATGATATCAGAATAAATTTTATACTTTATAATGTTGCTCTCAGTATAGCAGCAGTAAATTTATTCTTTGTACGTATTGATTATAAATCATCTATATTTACAAAATTAGTTTATCTTATATTACCTGCAGCAGCAGTTATATTTAATATAATAATTTTGAATTCAACAATATATAGAATAATAGAATATGGCATTAGCCCAAATAAAATAACGCTATTAGGTATAAATTTGATAATATTTTTCCATTTCATTCTAATAATTCTTGAAAATATAATATCATTAATAAAATTGAGAAATATGAAATATATAAAAAATATTGTATTAAATAATAAAAATTCTTATGTATACGTTTATGGAATTGCAGCTTTTATAGTTTGTTTTATAATGCCTTTATTCTATTGATTTTTTATAATAAAAAAACAAGAGTTCTATAAAAGAACCCTTGTCTTTAACAGTAACATATAAAAAAATTAATTATATATTCTTAACCGAATTTACTCTCTCATTAGTGATGGCTTTAGTAGGACATTTTGCTATACTT
>NZ_CALXRN010000045.1 GCF_944390595.1 uncultured Brachyspira sp.
TAACATTTTTAAATACTATATTACATTTATTTTCTGATAATTCTGTGATATAAAAATTAACCCTTTCATCTATATTATGCCTTTTTGAAAATCTATTAATAGCTTCCAAAAAATAATGACTATGTGTTGTTATTGTAATAGTCAAATTAAAATATTTTTGTAATAAAACTATTAGCTCAGCATATATAAGCTGCCATTTTGGGTGAAGATGTATTTCAGGCTCATCTAATATAAGAACATCTTTTTCATTCAAAGAACCATTTTCTAAAAGCCTTTTTATTATAACAAAAGATTTTAATCCCGCTGAAAGATTTCCCAATTTTATTTCAATATCATTTTCATTGTAATGCAAATAAAAATCATCATCTTTATTTATAATTTTTGAATTCATAATACTATTAAGTACATCATAAACTTTTTCTAGAATCTCTTTATTCTTTACTGAATCAAATATATTTTTATTATCATCAGATACAAAATCATCTATAGTTTTTTTCAAAATAAAATTATCTGTATCAATATCACTATTTATATAATTTATAATAAATGGATTATCAATATAAAATGCATTATGAATAATATTAAAATCAGAATCAAATTTTACACATTCATCATTTTTAAATTCTATATTCATTTTTTGATTTTTTATTTCTAACTCTAATTTGGCATTTTCATTTCTATTGAATAGATTATTAATTTGATATTCAAAAATATTTCCGAAATAATCACTCATTATTTCTAATATTAATTTACTATTTTTTACAGAAATAATTTCCAATATACTTTCTGATATTTCATCAAATATTTTATCATCAACTAAAATAATATCTTCTTTCTTAATATTACTTTTTACTATATTAATTAATTTATCTGACGACATATCATTAGATAAATCATTTATATAATGGTATATTTTATCTATTATTGGACTATTTTTAGGAATTAGAAAAGAAACCCCAAATTTATTTTTTATATTTAATTTTTTTAATATATTAAATATTTTATGCTTTAAATCTTCTTCTATTACAAGATTTTTATAATCATCATAATTAAATATAGAAAATAAAATTTTTCCTATCGTACTTTTGCCTGTATCATTATCTCCGCATATAACAGTTATGCCGTCTATTTTTATATCTGCTTCTTCTACTTTTGCAAAATTAGATATTTTTAATTTCATAAAAAAGAGTCCTAAATGTTATAATTATCGTCATAGCAAATAATAAAAATTATCAGTACAAAACTATACCCAAAACAGCCGAAATTACTATTATGGCTAATATAGGAACTTTTTTTATTTTCAAAAATATTGATAATGCAAATATAAATATTCCTATAGGACTAATATATTTAAAAATGTTTTGAACAAAATCAATATTTCTTAAAATAGAAGTTTCTGTAAGCTGAACAAAGAAAGCATCCTTGGTAAAAGTTACAACAGCAGAAGCAATTAGAGCAACAGCAGCTACACGTAAAGCATTCATTATACTATTAAACTGCTCATTGTTTTTAACTGCATAGAAAAACTTAGATACTATCATAGTGATAATGAAAGCAGGAATAAATATACCGAATGTTGCAACTGCTGATCCTAAAACTCCAGCTACTTTATACCCTACAAATGTTGCCGCATTAATAGCAATAGGTCCTGGTGTTATCTGCGATATTGCCACAAGATTAGAAAATTCTGAAGATGTAATCCAATTATATTCTTTTAATATACCAAGAAGCAATGCTATAATAGCATATCCTCCGCCGTAAGTAAAAAGTCCTAATTTTGCAAATATATAAAAAAGTCTTACATAAATCATAACACAATTCCGATTAATTATTTTTCTTTGTAAAATTTTTATTTATTATATAATACAGCCATCCTATAAAAGCAGCAATAAGCAATGTATATATAACATTGAAATTTAAAAACACAACTAGTATGAAACTTAATATAAAAAGAAAAGTTGTAAATTTATCTTTCATAACCTGTTTTCCCATACCAAAAGCAGAAAGAAGTATGAGTCCTGCAATGGCACCTCTGATACCTAAAAAAGCTTTATTTACATATTCCGTATTTTGAAATCTCTCAAATATAGGTGCAATGATTAATATAATTATAAATGAAGGCATCATAACCCCAATTCCTGCCATTATTCCGCCGAATATACCTGCTATTTTAAATCCTGTTAAAAGCGATGTATTTACAGCTATAACACCTGGTATACTTTGTGCAAGGGCAAATACATCTATTATTTCATCTTTGGTTAAAAACTTTCTCTTATTAACAAATTCATCTTCCATAATAGGAAGCATAGCAAGCCCTCCTCCTATTGTAACAAGACCTATATAAAAGAATGAAAAAAACATCGTATACCAAGAAGGTTTTTTGTTATTATCTTCCATACCATATTCCCAAAATAATTTTAAACATAATAAACTATATCATACTAAAATTATTGTCAATAGTAAATATAATTGATTTTTAATCGAAATAAATATATTATGTAGTCATAAGGTTATTTATTTTTTACATATTTATATTTAATTTATTATATTATAATATATAAGATTACAATTATAATGGGAGATATGTATGGAACATGATGTAGAATATTTAAAAAATGAAACATCTATAAATTATGATAAAACACTATGTTATTGCAAGAATGTATCATATAGAACTGCATATACTGCTATAGCAGATAATAAAATTACTTCTATTGAAGAAGTAATTGAGAAAACAGCAGCTTCTACCGGATGCGGCGGATGTAAAGAGAGAATTTTAAGCTTAATAGAATATGCTAAAACAAACAATTATGAACCATTAAATTTTTAATTTATAGGATAAAGTTATGATTAATGAAAAGGTACTTAATGCTTTAAAAGAACTCAATATAGAATATAAAGAATTTGATGAGGCTGGTGCTACAAAAACCGTAGAGGATGCAGCCAAAACATTAAATATAGAAAAAGGACAGGTAGCTAAATCTATATTAGTAAAGCCTGCTAAAAAAAATTTTGCAATGATCATAGCTTCAGGGGATAAAAAAATATCATCTAAAAAAATGCGTGCATATTTCGGATGTAAAACTAGTTTTGCAAGTGCAGAAGATACATTTAATTTAACAGGATTTACTTTCGGCGGAGTATGTCCTTTCGGAATTGATAAAACTAAAATAGATATACTTGTTGATAAAAGTATGTCGCGTTTTAATGATTTATATATAGCCTGCGGAAGCGACAGTTCTTTGGCTCAAATGAGTTATAATGAAATACTTGAAAAGATTTCCAATGTAGAAGTTGATTTAATGGATGAATAAATAAAAAAATAATAATAAAGTATGCCATAGGGATTATAACAATTCCTATGGCATTTTTTTGGGAAAAATATGATTTAAAAAATTATCATTGCATATTAATCAAGGTATTCATTTTGAAGTATTTTTACTAATTAATTTATTATTTAATATATGTAAATAATAAGTAATAAATATAAATAGTCCCATTATAGCAATATGATCCATAAAGAAAAATACAGCAGGCTCTTTTAATGCAGGAACTTTTGCAATTAAAAACATTTTTATGTAAAAACCTCTTTTTATAAATGAAACTACTCCATATACCGCTATTAACAAACCTATTATTAAATATATTTGTTTTTTTATATTTATCATTTTTTTACTCATATTTATAAATATTCCCCAATGCATTCCTAGATGCACAGACATCAATATAAATCCCCAATAGCTGCAAACTATATGTAATTTTTTATTAAATACTTTTATATCACCAATATTAAAAAATTCGAGTACGTTTTTATTAAATAATATTCCGCTTATAATTAATCCAAGCATACATATAAAAAGCATGGTATTTATAAATGTATTCAATGATCTATTTAAATTATATTTTCCTTTAGGCAAATTTTTGTACCAATTAAAATTTAGTATATGATGAAGTATAAAAAAGATAAAAATTAAATAACCCAAATATTCATGCATAGTACGTCCTGTTAAACGGTACGCCATTAAAACAAAAAAAAGAATAGTCATTATTATATCTACAACTATTTTAATTGTATTTTTCATATACAATTCTCCTCCTATTACAATCTATATAATATATAGTATGCTATTTATTTTATTAGACGAATTATATAATGAAAAGTTTCTGATATTTTTATTTTTTATAAAAATTTATAACACTTTTATAAAAAACAGCCATAAAAATAAAATCTTTATGACTGTTTACGGAGTAAGTATGATACAAAAAATTATGATCGGCTAGATTTAAAAAAGTTGAGCCTTAAGGCATTAGTAACTACACATACAGAACTTAAACTCATAGCAAGTGCAGCAAATATTGGATTTAAAAGTAAGTCTTTGCCCAAAATAGAAACTAAAAAATTCCCAATTGATGAAGCTATTAAAGGTTCCCTAAACACATGCAAAACTCCTGCAGCAATTGGTATTCCAAGCACATTATAACAAAAAGCCCAGAATAAATTTTGTTTTATATCCCTCATAGTAGCCTTGCTTAATTCTATTGCAGTTACAACATCATTTGTATTTGATTTTACTAATACTATATCAGCACTTTCAATAGCAACATCGGTACCGCTTCCAATAGCTATACCTACATTAGCCTGAGTCAAAGCAGGAGCATCATTTATACCATCGCCTACCATAGCAACAGTTAAGCCTTGATCCTGAAGTTTTTTTACTTCATTAGATTTTTCTTCAGGCAATACTTCCGCAAATACAATATCAATACAGGCTTCTTTTGCTACTGAATTAGCTGTGTTTTTATTATCTCCTGTAATCATTGCAGTTTTTATGCCAAGTTTATGAAGTCTTTTTATTGCTTCGATGCTTTCTTTTTTTAATTTATCAGCAACTGCTATTATACCTAAAAGTTTATTGTCATAAGCAACATACATAGGAGTCTTACCTTCTTTTGAAAGTTTATCCATATATGAATTATAATTTTCTATATTTATATTTTCTTTGTTCATAAGCTTATCATTGCCCATTAAAACTTTTTTATTATCAATAAATACTTCTATACCAAAACCAGCTATGGCTTTGAAATTTTCTATATTTAAAAGTTTAATATTTTTTTCTTTAGCCTCTCTTACTATAGCTTCACCTAATGGATGTTCGCTTCCATTTTCAGCACTTGCCGCTATTAAAAGAAGTTTATCTTTATCATCAGAAACAATATCTGTAACATAAGGCTTTCCTTCTGTAAGAGTACCTGTTTTATCGAACATCACAGCATTTATTTTTTCTGAAACTTCTAAGGCTTCTGCATTTTTAAAAAGTATTCCAAGTTCAGCTCCTTTTCCTGTACCAACCATTATTGCAGTAGGTGTAGCAAGCCCCAAGGCACAAGGACAAGCTATAACAAGTACAGATACGAATACAGTTAAAGAAAATACAAAATCATGCAAAGCTATAAACCATATTACAGCAGAAATTAATGCTATTGTTATTACAGCAGGTACAAAGTATGAAGACACAACATCTGCAATATGCGCTATTGGAGCTTTTGAACCTTGAGCATCTTCTACTAATTTTATAATCTGTGCTAATGCGGTATCAGCTCCTACTTTTTGAGCTTTGAATTTAAAACTTCCTGTTTTATTTATAGAAGCTCCTACTACTTTATCGCCTACACTTTTTTCAACAGGTATACTCTCACCTGTAAGCATTGATTCATCTACGCTGCTGTATCCTTCTATTATTTCGCCGTCAACAGGAATTTTCTCACCAGGACGAACTAATAATATATCATTTACCTTTACATCTGAAATTTTTATTTCTTTCTCTTCTCCCTCTTTTATTATAGTAGCAGTTTTAGGCTGAAGTCCCATAAGTTTTTTAATTGCTTCTCCTGTCTTTCCTTTGCTTCTAGCCTCTAAGTATTTTCCAAACTGTACTAATGTTATTATAACTGCTGATGATTCATAATATAGGTTTTCACCATGAGGATTAAGTCCCATAAATGCCAAAACAGTAGAATAAATACTGTAAGCGAATGCTGCGGTTGTTCCTATTGAAACGAGCGAATCCATATTTGGAGAGCCTCTGAAAAGTGCAGGAAAACCTAATGTATAGAATTTATAACCTGATATCATAACAGGTACACATAAAAATATTGCTGCTATAGAAAAAACTTGAGGATTAATATGATGCACCAAAAAACTAGGAATTGGGAATTTAACAAAACTTACCATAGGCGCCATTGATATATAAAAAAGCGGTATAGAAAATATGGCTGATATTATAAGCCTTATTTTCTGTTCTTTTATCTCTTTAGCTTTTCTTTCTGAAGGGTCTTCTTCCTTGCCTAATACCTGATACCCTGCTTTAACTATAACATTAACTATATCGTTATATTTTAATTTATTCTCATCAAAATTTAAAACAGCTTTTTCTGTAGCTATATTAACATTTGCTTCATCTATGCCTTCTGTTTTTTTTAATGCTCTTTCAACTGCCCTTGAACAGGCAGCACAATGCATACCGCCTATCCTTAAAGTCATTTTCATAATCTACAAACCTCTTAAAAGTTAAATAAATCTAACAATATAAAGTATATCATACTAGG
>NZ_CALXRN010000046.1 GCF_944390595.1 uncultured Brachyspira sp.
TTTATGCTATTAGAAAAATTAGATTCACAGATAAATCATCTTATGAAATGATAATATTAAAAAATAATTATTGGTATTATTACAGTCTGTTTCAAATAGAACAAAATAATAAATATAATTATATTGGAACTATAGCTTTTGAAAGTTTTAATAAAAATACTGAAGGGCTTGTACATAATATAGTTTATAAAGATAATTATTTTACTATAGAACATAGCCTTTTATCATCTGTAAAAACATATATAACATTTAAATATAATGATAATAAAAAAATATATTTAGATAAAGTTAGTATGATATCAGAATTCATTGATGATAATGAAAATTCTGAAGAAGAAAAAACAACTGCTAAACAGATTGACGGCAATGTAGAAGCTAATAAAACTTTATATAAAGATGTTACAATGGATAAAATATCAAAATTATTAAATCTTGATAAAAAAATAAAAATTATTACAGAAGTAGAATTAATGAATCAAAATATATAATTTATGGAGATTATAACATATGAAAAAAATTGTATTGATACTTTTAGCTTTATTTTCTTTTAATCTTTACCCGCAAAATATCAATGATAAGCCTATGAAAATAAATAAAAATTACTTTACTGATGACGGTAATTTAAAAAATAAAAAAGACTTATCAGTTTATGCTATTAGAAAAATCAGATTTACAGATAAATCATCCTACGAAATGATAATACTAAAAAATAACAATTGGTATTATTATACTTTATTTCAAATAGAACAAAACAATAAATACAATTATATGGGAACTATAGCTTTAAAAAGTTTTAATAATAATATAGAAGGGCTTATTGGAAATATAGTTTATAAAGATAATTATTTCACTATAGAACATAGTGTTATGTCAACTTTAAAAATGTACATAACATTTAAATATAATGATGATAAGAAAATATATTTAGATAAAGCAAATATGATTATAGAAATTATTGACGGCAGTTCCGGAACAAATATTAATGAAGCAAAAACAACTTCTAAACAAGTTAATGGCAATGTAGTTCCAAACAAAATATTATACAAAAATGTTACAATGGATATGATATCAAAATTATTAAGTCTTGATATATAATTATATTTTGGAAATAATTAATTATGAAAAAAATTGTATTTATATTTTTAGCTTTATTTTCTTTTAATCTTTATTCTCAAGATATTGATGATAAGCCTATAAAAATAAATGAAAGTTATTTCACTGATGACGGCAATTTAAAAGAAAATGTAGATTTAAAAATTAATGCCATAAGAAAAATGAGATTCAAAGATAATAGTGCCTATGAAATGATAATATTAAAAAATAAATATTGGTATTATTATAATCTATTTCAAATAGAAAAAAATAATCAATATAAATATATCGGCAGCATCCAATTAAATACTGCAATATTTAATATAAACGGACTTACAGCAAATGTCGTTTATAAAAATAATTATTTTACTCTTGAACATCATATAATGAATAACCGCAAACTATATATAACATTTAAATACAATGATGATAAAAAAATATATTTAGATAAAGTCAGCATGCTAGAAGTAAGCGATACAAGTACAAATCAATATAATGGAAATATAACACCAAATAAAATTTTATATAAAGATGTTAATAAAGATATAATATCAAAATCATTAAACATAGAGCTGTAATAGTATGAGAGCATTTTTAGCATTAAACTTAAATGAAGAAATTAAAAATAAATATTCTAACATACTTAGAATAAATGAAAAAATAGCAGAATTAAAAAAAGTATCAAAAGAGAAAATGCATATAACATTAGTGTTTTTTGATAACATAAAAGAAGAACAAATAGAATTAATAAAAAAAGAAGCAAGCAACTCCTCCCCTATACCATTTAATATAAACTTTGAAAATATTTCTTACTTCACAAATAAATTCAAAGATATAAATGTTATATTCGTAAAAGCTGTAAGTGAGGAATTAGAAAAATATGTTAAAACTTTAAGAAGCAATTTAGATAATATAGAAAATCTTAAATACGACAAAAAAGATTTTAAATCGCATCTCACATTAGCGAGAGTTAAAAAAATTTATGATAATAAAAAATTAAAAGAAAATATCGAAAAAATAGAATTTACTCCATTATCTTTTACAGCAGATTCTATTACTTTATATTCAAGCGATTTTTATAACTATACAGAAATTTTTACTGTTAAATTATAATAATAATTTTTTAATAAACAGCAATGCCGGAATCAGTTCTTCCATCGCATCCTGCAAAATAAACATTATTATCATTTTTTAATATAACTTGTCCTCGTCCGAAATATCCGAAATTAGTAATATGATTTTTCTTAGTTATATTATGATCTAAAGATGAAAGCTCTGAAAATAATGCATCATCAAAATTGTATTCTAATTCGATATTCTTCTCTCCCACCCATTGCCATCTAGGTTTATCCAATGCTGACTGAGGATTTAAATTATGATCTATTAAATTACTCATAACCTGTAAATGTCCCTGAGGCTGCATAAATGCTCCCATAACACCTAAAGCTGAATAGGGTTTTGAATCCTTACATATAAATGCCGGTATTATTGTATGATAAGGCTTTTTATGAGGGGCTATAAAATTATCTGAATTAGGATCCAATGAAAAATTAGCTCCTCTATTTTGCAATGCTATGCCTGTTTCCGGAATTACTATACCAGAACCGAATGCACAGTAATTGCTTTGTATATAAGAAACCATATTTCCGTCACTATCTGCTGTTGCTAAATATACAGTGTCTCCTGATGAGAATATATGATTTATAGGTTCTAATGCTTTACTTTTATTTATAAGTGAAGCTCTTTCTCTAGCATATTCTTTTGAAAGCATTTCTTCAATGGAAGTTTTCATGTGATAAATATCAGCAACATATTTTTTTGTATCTATGAATGCCAATTTCAATGATTCTATTTTATAATGAGTACTTTCTAATGGAGTTAAACTTTTCAAATCAAAATTAGATAAAATATTTAAAGCCATTAACACTGTAATGCCATGTCCATTAGGCGGTATCTCGTAAATATCGTATCCTCTGTAATTGGTTGTTATAGGAGTAACAAATTCCGGATAATATTCATTTAAATCTTCTTTAGATAAATATCCGCCATACTTTTTCATAAATGCATCTATCTTTTCAGCATACTCTCCTCTATAAATACATTCAGCATTTGTATTACCTATATCCTCTAATGTCTTGGCATGATACGACAGTTTTACTATCTCTCCAAGCTCAGGAGTTCTTCCGTTAAAACTAAAAGTATCAAACCAATATTTAAACTCTTCTCTTTTTAAATTATCAGATTCATTCAAATAAACATTATAAGATTCTTTCCAATCAAGAGCCACTTGAGGCTGAATAGCATAACCTTCTTTGGCATATCTAATAGCAGGTTCAAGCACATCTATAAGTTTTAATTTTCCGAACTTTTTTACAAGTGCTGACCAAGCAGCTGGTATTCCTCCAACTGTTACAGGCAAAAGTCCGTAAGTAGGCATTTTATCAAGATTAAGCGATAATATTTTATCAACATCCAAATTCTTTGGAGAAAATCCGCTTCCATTGATAGCGTATAAATTATTTTCAAAATTTATTATAGCAAAAGCATCGCCTCCCAAACCGTTTGAAGTAGGCTCAACAACAGTAAGTGCAGCAGCCGTTGCAATTGCCGCATCAATAGCGTTTCCGCCTTTCTTTAATATTTCAAGTCCTGCCTGAGAGGCTAGTATATTACTTGTAGAAACTATATTTTTTCCAAAAACTACATTCCTTTTAGATGAGTAAGTATTATCATAAAAATCCATAATGAAACCCAAAACTTTATTTTATTTACTTAGTTAATTATACTAACAAAAATATAATTGTCAAAATATTTTAATATAATATTTTTTTAATATATAAAACATGTTTTTATTTTAATATTAAAAACTTCTATTTTTAATATTTTAATATATAATACTTTTCACTATAATATTAAAGGCTTATAAAATGATACTTAAAGAACTCACATTACGTTCTTTTAGAAACTACAATGAAAATATATTTGAATTCTCTGATAAAATAAATGTTCTATATGGACATAATGGATGCGGCAAAACTAATATACTAGAAGCAATATATATGCTTGGAAACGGTGTGTCATTTAGAACTAGACTTGACAGAGAGCTTGTAAAAAATGGAAATGATAATTATTTTTTGAGAGGCATTTTCAGAGAAGATGAACTTAATTATGATACTAATATAGAAATAGCCTATCAAAAAAAAATAAAAAAAGTATTCATCGATAAAAAAGAAGTATCTTCAAGAAAAGATTTAATAGGAAGAATACTTTATGTTATATTTCTTCCTAATGATAC
>NZ_CALXRN010000047.1 GCF_944390595.1 uncultured Brachyspira sp.
TTTTTTTCTGATTTGTATTATATTGTTTCATAGGTATTCCTTTTGTTTATTTGTGATAATTTAAATTATAAGGAATACCTTCTTTTTTTAAACTAAAAGTGTGCAATATCTATGGCTCTTAAACAAAGAATTTGATTATTTAATAGATCTATTTGAAAGTACTATTAATAAAACTAAAGAGATGAAAGAAGAAACTGAAATAGTTAAAAAAGTTAAAAGATTTGATTATGAACCTAAACTATATTTAGGAGAACAAATTACAACAGGCGGTAATTATTACTATATTGCAGAAGCTACAAATATAGAAACTGGAATAAAAAATATTCAATTAGTAGTAATCAATGACCTTATAGATGGTTCTAAAGTTATGGAAGTAGAAAATATATTATAATTAAAAAATATCGAACTTATACTGTTTAAGTCTATTAAATGGTATAAGTGTTTTTTTATAGTAAACATAAAGAGATTATCATATATTATGTTTATAATATTAAATTATTAATTAAAAAATAAATTTAAGGAGTTTTTTTATGATGTTAGGAAGTTTTGAAATAAATGTT
This sequence comes from uncultured Brachyspira sp., assembly GCF_944390595.1. Classification (GTDB taxonomy): domain Bacteria; phylum Spirochaetota; class Brachyspiria; order Brachyspirales; family Brachyspiraceae; genus Brachyspira. The sequence goes on from NZ_CALXRN010000047.1 coordinate 561, forward strand.
CTTCAAAAAATTACTGTAAGTGAAGAAATACAGCAGATATTTGATAAAGCTACAAAAATAGAAGGTGCAAAAAGGGAATTAATGCTTTATCTAGGAAAAAAAGAATCTAACAGTGTAGATTATGCCTATATATCTAGAACTGTACCTGCTGTTCTTAATCCTGCACCTCGCTATGAATTAATAATGGTAAATGTTCCTTATGATAATAGTAATATGAAAAATTATAAGTTTAATGCGACTACTATAATTGAAGACATAGGTAAAGGTATGTTGGGCGGAATAAGATGTTCTAGTGCAGAGGAAGCAACTATAAGAATACTTAATTCTCTAGAGGCTGATAGATTTATAAGGACATTTAACAGTGCTGTAGATAATACTAAAAAAATAGAAAAAGGAACAGAAGAAGAAATGGCATTGGTTAAAAAAGTTCAAGAATATCATTATGATGTTGAACTATACTTAGGATATAAACCTGTTGCATTTGCCAATTATTATATAGCAGAAGTTAAAAATAGAGAAACTGAAGTAAAAGGTATTCAATTAGTAACAGTTAATAATCCTAAAGAAGGTTCTATAATTGTAGAAATAAAAGATATATTATAATTATCATACTGCAAAAATAATGAACTTATACTGTTTTAATCAAATAGGGCAGTATAAGTTTTTTTGTTATTTAATAGTTTTGTATTTAATATCATAGGGTATAGATAAACAATTAGAATTTATCAATTTCTGTATTTTTGGCTACCAATAAAAGAACTTTGGGCAAATATTTAAAATTAAGGAATTTATTTTTTATAAACTATATTTGTTTGGGCAGTTTTATTCGTTAATATATAAAATATTTTATGTAAATTTATTCTATAATAAAAAATAAATTAAATAAAAATCTTTATAATATAGTAATTTCTATTGCTGTTTTTTTTTTATACTTAAATTATATTATTTATAATTTTTGTTATTATTATAAAATGATTATTAATTTATATTATAAGTTGAGGATAAACCGTGATTAAAAAGATTTTATTGATATTGTTGTCGGCATTAGTATTTGTATCATGTTCAGCAGAAATTATATCGCCAAGCGGTAATTCTTCTATAGATAGCGGAGGAAATGACCAGTCTGGAGGCGGTACTGTAGAACCAATTCCTCCATCATGACCAACAGAAGAAGAATTAATATCAAAATACGGTATAGATATAGGTCTTGATGATGCCGTAATAAGCCAAAAGATAGAAGAAAATTTAAAAGCCTATTATGAAGAGATGACTTCATATAGATTGATATTTACAGGCATTCCTAAAAATTATATAGGGGGAACGGAATCTCTTTCTATTTTAATAGTAAAATCAGCTATGAAAGTTAATAATGCTAAAAATATAGATATTGATATACGAAATATTGATTTTCAAAATGAAACTATAAATACTGGTATGTTTTCTGGAGAAACTATTGATGATACTATAAATCTTAATTTTATATTTCCAGAAGATAAGATAAAAACAATAGGAAGCATGTCTTTTGATTATTTATACAACATAAGAGAAATAACATTACCAGATTCTGTAATTACAATAGAAGAGAGGGCATTTCAGAATTCTCAAAGTATAATAAAATTAACATTAGGTAATGGTATTCAAACTATAGGAGATTATGCATTTCTAGCTTTAGAATATTTAAAAGAATTAGTTATACCCAATTCTGTAATATCAATAGGTATTGGAGCATTTGCTCAAAGTGAAGCTAGAGATAAAATAACTATACCTGCATCTGTTAAAACTATAGGAATGGGAGCATTTTCAAGCTGCCCTAATTTAACAACAGTTACTTATTATGGTACTTCTCCAACGGATATAAATAATAATGATGCATTGTCATATTGTGTAAATTTAAAAACATTGATAGTACCTAATGCTGATAATCCTGATGATCCTGCTTGGAAAACTTTCTTAGGAGGAACTTTTACTGAAGTAAGAAAACAGTAATATACATATATTACAAAATATAAACTTTTGGCTTTATTTTTTTATTTCTTTTATTAAATTAAAGTCAAAAGTTTTTTATAAAGTTTTTTTATATAAAACTTATTTGTTGATTTTTTGTATTATAATGATATCATAATAGATTAGGAAATATATATGATTAAAAAAATTATAATAACAATATTTTCATTAGTATTAATAATTTCATGTTCTGATTTTAATTCTCCTATTGATATTCTTGATAAAGAGGTAATGAAATACGGTATTGATGTAGGGCTTGAGGATTCTGTTATAAGCAGTAAGATAAGAGATAGACTTCAGCAATATTATAAAGATAATGGTTATTATAAACTCATATTTATAGGTGTGCCTAAGTTGAATATTCGCAGAAAAATTCTGTATCATGTTTGGTAATCGATGAGGCAGAGAAAATTGGTATATCTGATATAACTATGGATATAAGAAATATTGAGTTTCAAAATGGTATTATAAATAGTTCTATGTTTATGGGAAAACCTTCTGAAAATATAGTGATTAATTTTATATTTCCAGAAAACACTATTACAATTATAGAAGATTTCGCTTTCAATGGACTTCATAAAAATTTGAAAGAAGTAAAAATACCTGATTCTGTTAAGGTTATAAAAAGCGGTGCATTTTCAGGTTCAAGCGGATCTCAATTAACTACTGTTACATATTTAGGAACATCTCCTAATGATATAACTTTTGATGGGAAAATTTTTTCAAGTACTCAGCTAAAAACTTTAAAAATTCCTAATGCATCTAATCCTAATGATCCAGCTTGGAAAACTTTTCTTGGGTATAATTTTGAAACAGTTACAAGATAAATAGATATTTAATTTATAAACTTATGTAAAAATATTTTGTAATATTGCATCTTCATTTCAAACCATATTCTTCTTTAAGATATTTTATATTTTCTTTGGCATATTCATTACTAGGATCTAATTTTAAAGCCTTCTTATAATCTTTTAAAGCCTCTTCATAAAGACCTAAATTATCTTTGGCGTTTCCCCTATTATTATATGCAAAAGCATAATGAGGATTTAATTTTATAGCTTTATCATAATCTTTAATAGATTCTTCATAAAGCTCTAAATTATATTTTGAATTACCTCTGTTGTTGTAAATAACCGCATCATTATCTGATATTTTTATAGCTTTGTTAAAATCTTTTATTGCTTCTTTAAAAAGTCCCAACTCATTTTCTAATACTCCTTTATTATTATAAGCATCAAACAAATTAGGATCTATTGATAAAGCTTTGTCAAAATCTTTTATAGCTTCTTCTAAAAGTCCTAAATCACTTTTAAGAAGTCCTCTGTTATAATAAGCATATGTATAATCAGCTCTTAACTCTATAGCCTTATCATATTCTTCTATAGCTTCTTTTAAAAGTCCAAGTTTAGTTTTAGCAATAGCTTTGTTATAATAAGCATCTGCCATATTAGGGTTTAACTTTATAGCCTCATCATAATATTTTATAACTTCTGCATATTCTCCATTAGCACTTTTATAAATACCTTTAGAATTATAATCATGATAATCAGTAAGATTGTTTAAACGATCAATATCAACTTCTTTCTTATTATCAACTATATTTGTAAAACTGACTATAAAATGTTTTTTATCTGACATTATTTTATTTAATTCTTCATTAAAAGTTTTTGCCTTGTCATTGAAATCATCAAAATCAGAATAATTTTCTGCATCAATATTATTTAAAAAATCATTAAATTCTTCTACACATTTATTTAATTCTTTTTGCAAATTTTCTAATTTGTTTTTAGATTCTTTTAAATGTTGACTGAATAGAAAATTAGTCATTGTTGCCATTTTTAACTCCTATAACTATTTATTAATTAATAATAAAATTCATTTTAACTTTATAAAGAAATATTTTTAACTTTACAAAATTCAGCTGCCAACTCTATATCAGTAAATTCATCTTTTATAATATCTTTAAATACCATAAGATTAAATTCATCTTCTAAAGCTAACTTATAAGATTTTTCCAAATCATCTAATGCCGACTTTTCTAAATCAGTATAATTTTTTGATTGATGCATTTTTGATATAATTTTATTAAAAAATGATTTCTTCTCATTTGTTTTATTTTCTGAATTACTTTCCTTTGATAAAAGAAATTTCTCTTTAGCTCTTAAAATATATAAAAACCAATCATCATCTTTTAATTCAATAGCTTTATCATAATTTTCAATGCTTTCTCTATATTTATTTAAATAATCATAACAAGAAGCCCTTTCACTGTAATAGTTAGGATTATTCGGATCATATTCTATAGCTTTATTCAAATCCTTTATAGCCTCATCATAATTCTTTAAATATTTTTTTGAACATCCTCTATAATAATAAGCATTATAATGTTTAGAATTTACATTTATAATAATATCAAAATCTCTTATAGCCTCCTCATACTTTGATGCTCTATATTTAATATATCCTCTTTCATAATAAACATCAAAATTACTAGGATACATTCTTATAACTTTATCATATATTTGTAAAGCTTCTTCATATTTATTCATATTAGATAAACAAAAGGCAATATTATAATAAGCATTAACTTCATTAGGATTTATTTCTAATACTTTATTATAATACTCAATAGCTTGATCATATATACCCTGCCTTGAATATATAAGTCCTATATTAATATAAACATCTGCCTCGTCATAGCCTAATTCTAATGCTTTATTAAAATCTTCCAAAGAATTTTTATAATCTTCTAAACTCATTTCAGCAAGAGCTATATTATAATAACTTAAAGCATAATTAGGATATATTTTTAATGCCTTTTTATAATAGTTAATAGCTTCCTCATATTTACCGCAACTATGTTCAATGAGTCCAATATTGATATAAGCAGAAGAATATTGAGGATCTATTTCCAATGCTTTATTATAATATTGAATTGCCTTATCATAATTATGAATTTCATAATAGGATAAACCAATATTATAATATGCACTAGCCATAGAAGTATTTAAATCTAAAGATTTATTGAAATATTTTATAGCTTCTTCATAATTTCTTTTATAATGATACACTAAGCCAATACTATTGTATATTTCAGCATTATGATTATCTATATCCAAAGCTTTATCCAAATAATATAAAGCTTCATCATATAATTTTAATTCTATTTTTATTAAAGCTATTTCATTATAAGCATTAATATAATTATTATCTATTTCAAGTATTTCATTTAAACAAGATAAAGCTCCTTCATAATCTTTTAAAGCTCTTTTAATTAAAAATATTTTAAAATAAGTCTCTAAACTATTCGGATAAATTTCAAGTGCTTTTTCTAAATATTCCAAAGCATCATTATTTAAATCTAATTTATGCAAAGCAAAAGCAATATCATAATATGCATCAATAAAATTAGGATTTATTTCTAATGCTTTTTTTAAATATTCTAAAGATTCCTCTATATATCCGGCATCAATTTTTATATTTCCTATTCTATCATAAATATAAATGTCATTAGGATACATTTCTATAATTTTATTTAAATATTCATTAGCTTCCTGTTCTAAACCTAAACCTAATTTTATAGAATAAATTTTTAAATATGTTTCAATATTATCAGGATCTATTTCTAAAGCCTTATTTAAATAAGATAAAGCTTCATCGTCAAATCCAGAAGAATGTTTTATCAAAGCAATATTATGATAAGCATTAATGAGATTAGGATTTATATCTATAGCCTTCTCATAGCATTTTAAAGCTTCATCAAATTCATTCAAATTGTATTTACATAAACCAATAGTATTATATGCAAAACTTACTGTATCATTTTCATCTAATTCTATAACTTTATTAAAATCTTTTATAGCTTCTTCAAATTGAGATAAATAAAACTTACATAATCCTCTGTTATTATAAGAATTAATATTATCAGGAAAATCTGCTATTACTTCGTCATAAATATTTATAGCTTCTTTATACTTTTTCATGTAAAGATAACATAGACCTATATTAATGCGGGAATCAATATCATTATCATTTATTTGCAAAACTCTGTTAAAATCTTCTATAGCTTCTTCATATAAAGCTAAATATAATTTTGCCAAGCCTCTATCATAATATACAGCTTCGCCGTCATAACCCAATTCAATAGCTCTCTCAAAATCTTTTATAGCTTCTTCATATAAACCCAAGTTTAATTTTGATAATCCCCTATTATGATAAAGATCATAAGAATCACCATTGTAAAATATAACTTTATCAATATATTCAATAGATTTTTCATACTCTCTATTTTCAAATGCTTCTTTAGCTTTATTTAATAATTCTTCGATACTATTATTCATAATATAATTTCCTATAAAACTAATTTATAATAAAAATAAATTTTATTTCAATCCATGTTCTTTTTTAAGACTTTGTATATTGCTCATTGCATATTCATTATCAGGATCTAATTCTAAAGCTTTTTTATAATCTTTCAAAGCTTCTTTATATAGTCCTGCATTTTTCTTAACCCAGCCTCTATCATTATATAAATAAGCCGTATTTGGTTCTAATTCTATAGCTTTATCATAATCCTTTATAGCTTCTTTATACTGTCCTAATTCGTCTTTAGCACTTCCTATGTTTCCGTAAGCATTGGTATAATCAGGAGTCAATTCTATAGCCTTAGTATAGTCTTTTATAGCTTCTTTATACAAGCCTAACTTATATTTAGTAAGCCCTCTATTATTATAAGTATTGCTGTCATTAGGATTTAACTCTATAGATTTATCATAATCTTTTAAAGCTTCTTTATATAATCCTAAATCATTTTTAGAAAGTCCTCTGTTATTATATGCTTCACTGTAAGTTGGTCTTAATTCTATAGCCTTATCATAATATTTAATTGATTCTTTTAAAAGATCCAAATCATACTTAGCACTTCCTATATTATAATATGCTTCCGGATTATCAGCACATGAATCTATAGATTCTTCATAATCTTTTATGGCTTCTTCATACATTCCTAACTCACTTTTAGCAAGTCCTCTATTATTATATGCATCACTATAATTAGGATTCAAATATATAGCTTTATCATAATCTTTTATAGCTTCTTTATATAAACCCAGCTCTCTTTTTGCATTTGCTCTGTTATAATAAGCATCTACATAATTAGAGTCCAATTCTATAATTTTCTCATAATCTTTTATAGCTTCTTCATATAATTCTAAATCATATTTAGCATTTCCTCTATTCATATAAGCATTTATGTCGTTAGGTTCCCATTTTATAGCATTATTATAATCTTCTATAGCTTCTTTAAATAACCCTAACTCTTTTTTTGAATTTCCTCTATTATAATAAGCATCTGAATAATTTGGATTAATTTCTATAGCTTTGTCATAATCTTCAATAGCTTCTTTATAAAGTCCCAAATCATTTTTAGAATTGCCTCTGTTGCTATAAGCACAATAATTATTAGGCTCTAACTCTAAAATCTTATTAAAATCTTTCATAGCATCATCAAAAAGATGTAAATAATTTTTGGAAACTCCTCTATTATTATATGCATCTATATTATTGGGATCTAACTCTATAACCTTATTATAATCTTCAATAGCTTCCTTGTGTAAGCCAGCATGATTTTTAGCAAGTCCTCTATTATAATAAGCATCTTTATAATTTTTACTTAATTCTATAGCTTTGTCATAATCCTTTATAGCTTTCTTAAAAAATCCTAAATTATTTCTAGCAAGTCCTCTGTTATAATAAGCTAATGCATAATAATCAATCAAGTCTATAGCTTCACTATATTTATCTATAGCATATCGATATGATCCCATATTGTTTAAAGCAACTCCGTTAGTGTTACAATCGAAATATTCATCTAAAGTATGTAAATCATTAATATCAATTTCATCATTTTCATCATTAAACATAGTTTTATCATAATGAAAATACTCAATAAACCTGTTATAAGTATAAAGTTCGTCAGGCTCTTTTATATAAAATGTTTCAAGTATTCTGTTTAATTCATCATTAAAATTTTCTGCCTTGCTGTTAAAATCATCAAAATCAGAATAATTGAATGCATCAATGCTATTTAAAAAATTATTTGCCTCGTATAGAATTTTTTCTGCTTCTTCTTTAAAATCATCTTTTAGCTCCGAAACTTCTCTTTCTTCAAAAGCTTTTAATGATATTTTACATTTTTCTATATGTTTGCTAAAAAGATAATTAGATATTTTTGCCATTTTTAAATCCTATCATAGTTTATTAATTTTACATAAATTATAATATTATAATACAAAAATAATTTAACACCATATAAAATTATATTGAGTGTTTACAATAATAATTTACTTGTTTTATTTTTTATATTTAGTATTATTGTTGTGCATTATTATACGTTTAATTATATCGGAGGAATTTTATGACTTATAAAGAAATTATAGAAGCAGCAAAAGACTGCATGGGCTTCTGTAAAGCATGTGCAATTTGTAATGGAAGAGTTTGCAGAGATTGTATGCCTGGTCCTGGTGCAAAAGGAATAGGAGATGTTGCAATTAGAAATTATGATAAATGGAGAGAAATAAGACTCAATATGGACACTATATGTTCTAATGAAGATGTAGATACTTCTTTTGAGTTATTCGGAAAAAAATTTAAATATCCTATATTTGCAGGTCCTGTGGGTGCAGTTCAGCTTCACTATGGAAATAAATACACAGAAGAAGAATACAATGACATACTAGTAAAATCATGCTATGAAGCAGGAATTGCAGCTTTCACAGGAGACGGAGTTAATCCTAATGTAATGATTTCAGCTACTACTATGATAAAAAAACAAAATGGAATCGGAATTCCTACTATTAAGCCTTGGAATATAGATGTTATAAAAGAAAAAATGAAATTAGTTGCTGATTCAAATGCTTTTGCTGTGGCTATGGATGTTGATGGAGCAGGACTTCCTTTCTTAAAAAATCTTACACCAAAAGCAGGAAGCAAAACTATAGATGAATTAAGACAAATTAAAGAAACTGCTCAAAGACCATTTATAGTAAAAGGTATAATGACTGCTAAAGGAGCCAAAAAAGCTGTTGAAGCCGGAGCTGATGCAATAATAGTATCCAATCATGGAGGCCGTGTATTAGATCAATGTGCATCTACTGCTGAAGTTCTTCCTGAAATTACTGATGCTGTAAAAGGACAAATTAAAATATTAGTAGACGGAGGAATTAGAAGCGGTGCTGATATATTAAAAGCTCTTGCTATTGGTGCTGACGGTGTTGTTATTGCAAGAACTTTTGTAATAGCAGCTTACGGCGGAGGAGAAGAAGGAGTCAAATCTTATACTGCTCAATTAGGTGCTGAACTTGAAGATGCTATGACTATGTGCGGCGTTCACAGTTTAAAAGAAATAACTAGAGATATAGTAAGACTTTAATTTTCTTCACTATAATTTTTTATAATTTAAAACTCAATATATAGAGTGATTGCTCTTTATATTGAGTTTTATTTTTTAATTAATTGTTTTCAAGCATTTTTATTATATTAGAATTTCCTGATTCTAAAGCATAATCTAATGCAGTAAAACCAGACATATCTTGTATACTTGTATCGGCATTATGATTTAATAATATATTTACTATTTCTTCGTACCCTTTTTGAGAAGCTCTTATTAAAGCAGTACGTCCGTCATAACTTTTAACATTTATATCAGCATCATTATCTACTAAAATATTAACTATTTCTGTATATCCATTTACAGAAGCTTCTATCAAAGCAGTACGGTCATTATCGCATTTAATGTTTACATCAGCATTATAATCTAATAGCATATTAACTATTTCAGTATGTCCTTTTGATGAAGCAAGCATTAAAGCAGTTTGTCCGTCATAGTTTTTTATATTTACATCTGCATTATGCTCTAACAGTATATTAACTATTTCTATGCAGCCTTTTAATGAGGCTTCCATTAAAGCAGTATATCCGTATTCATTTTCTTTCATATTTATATCAGCATTTAATTTCAATAATATATTTACTAAATTATTATGTCCTTTTTTTGAAGAAACAATTAAAGCATAAGATAAACCTTCTTTATAAAAAGAATTACTGCATGATATAAATAATAATGCTGATAAAATCAATAATATATTTTTCATAATATTTATATACAATTAAACAAATAAATTTCAATATTAAAAATTTTACATTATTTTAATATAATATATAATAACTCTTCAAAATAAGAGGTGATTATAAATATGGCATTAATGTTAAATGAAGAACAAAGACAAGCAGTAGAACATATAAACGGTCCATTACTTGCATTAGCCGGTGCAGGTTCAGGAAAAACAAGAGTAATAACAGAAAGAATTGCATATTTAATAAAGCATGGAGTACTTCCAAGCCAAATATTAGCTGTTACATTTACAAATAAAGCAGCAGCGGAAATGCGTGAACGTATAACAAAACTGTTAAAAGAAAAGCCTAAACAATTAGTAGTAAGCACTTTCCATTCGTTTTGTGTAAGGGTATTAAAAGGAGACATTGAAAAACTAGGATATAAAAATAATTTCAGTATATACTCTTCATCTGACAGCCGTACTTTAATAAGAAATATTTTAAGAGAAATAAAAATTAATACTCTCAATTATGATGAGAATTTATTTGCTTGGTATATAGACAGATATAAAAATAATTTGATGAAGCCTTATGAAGTAGAACCTCATGACGATTTGGAAAAAATAGCAAAAAGAGTTTATGAAGTTTATCAAACATATTTAAAAGGATATAATGCAGTTGATTTTAATGATCTCATAAATTTAACAATAGATTTATATGTAGAGTTTCCGGAAGTTCTTGAAAAGTATCAGGAAAGATTCAGGTATATAATGGTAGATGAATACCAAGACACTAATTTTGCACAGTATAAACTCACAAGTTTGCTTGCATCAAAATATAGAAATATCGCCGTTGTAGGAGATGATGATCAAAGTATATATGCATTCAGAGGTGCTGATGTATCAAATATGCTTTCTTTTGAAAATGAATATCCGGATGCAAAAATAGTAACGCTTACAAAAAATTACAGAAGTACAAAAGCTATACTTGAGGCCGCTCATTCAGTAATAAGCAATAATATACAGAGAAAAAACAAGGAAGTAGTTGCAGAGGGAGAAGAAGGCATACCTCCTGTTATAATGCCTTGCGAAGATGAAAGAGAAGAAGCTCAGTTTGTAGCAGATTCTATAATAAATTATTCTATAAGCAAAAGATTAAATTATGAAGATTTTGCTGTTCTTTTTAGAATGAATGCTCAGTCAAGACTCTTTGAAGAGGCCTTCAGGCTTAGAGGGCTTCCTTATACCGTAGTAGGTGCTTTTCAATTTTATGAAAGAAAAGAAATTAAAGATATACTAGCCTATCTTAATTTATTCGTTAATCCGGAAGATGAAGTTTCTCTGCTTAGGGTTATAAATATACCAAAAAGAGGAATAGGAGCAGTGGCAATAAATACTCTAAATGAAATTAGTATAAAAAATGAATCTTCATTATATCAAACTTTGCTTGACTATGAAAGTATAGAAGAAATTTCTCCTAAAGCTAAAGCAGGTATAAAAGATTTTCTTGAAATTATAGAGCATTATCATAATTTATTTACAGTTGATAAGAATGATATTGAATGTCCTAAACTATATGAAAATATAAATAAGTTTTTGGATGTTATTGCTTATCATAATGAAGTATTGAATTCAAGCGATACTAAAGAACAAGGTGCTAAAAAAATGGAAAATGTTGAATCTCTTATGAACGGCATACTTGAATATGAAAAATCCAATAAAAATGCTACTTTAAAAAATTATTTAGATAGAATTTTATTAATGAGTATAGAAGAACAAAACGAGGATGAGGATAAAAAGAAGGGTATTATGCTTATGAGTATACATGCTGCTAAGGGATTAGAATTTCCTTATGTTTATATATGCGGTATGGAAGATGGTATTATGCCTCATCAAAAAAGTTTGGATGAAAATGGATTGGAAGAAGAAAGAAGATTATGCTATGTAGCTATGACTAGAGCTAAAAAACATTTAACACTCACCTACTGCAGAAGCAGAACAAAAATGGGCAGAAAAGTAGAATGTACTCCTTCTGTATTTTTAGAGGAAATGAGTAAAAATCTTCCAGAAGAAATGGCTATGAATGAAGAAGAGTTTTTCTCAAATTTAAAGGCTTCTTTGAGACCTGATAATACAAAATAAATACTAAACTTTTAAAAAAAGAATAGAGGAAGCTAATTTTATAACTCCCTCTATTTTTAGTATTTTTCAATAAATAATCAGTATTATATATTTTTATCAATCATCAAATTTTTGTCCCATTAATTGTCCGTCAGCTGTAATAAATAATTCCATAAAGTTATTTAATTTAATTTTATAGCTGCTCCATTCTTTTTCTACATCTATAACAGCAGCCTGAGGATAAGTATTTCTTACAGTGTTTGCTATATTAGCAGGTAAAGCATTAAAAGGTACTGCATTATATTCACCATCTATGCTATGCCAATCTCCATTGTATAAAAAGTCTATTTTAGCACCATTTGATAATTTCACTTCAAATTTACCATCATCTCTTTCTACTTTCCATATTTGTACGCCAGGATAAACTTGCTGTATAAAGCTTCTAGCATTTTGAGGAAGTGAAGAAGCAGGAACTACCCAATCAGCAAAAGCATTTGAAGTAGAAATTATAGTTAATGTTATTAATAAAGCAAATAATTTTTTAGTCATAATAAATCTCCTTTTATTGTCATTTTTTATCTTTTTTATCATCTATATATGTAAATTATCTTTACAATTATAAGTATAGCCTAAATACAAATTTTGTCAATATAATTTACATTTAATTTACAAAAAATTTACTTAAATATTATATTTTTATATATTTTATTATACATATAATACTTATATATATTTTAAGCATCAATAACAAGCTATAAATGTAAATATATTTTACTTTACCAGAAGCATATACTATTATTTTTTTAATAAAAATAATTTTATATTGAAATTATTTGATTATATATTAAATTATATAATATAGATTATAAAATTGGATAGTAATAATTATGAATAACCAAAATATACAATTAATTGTAAATAAATTAAATGATCTTATTTCATATTTGGAAAATAATAATTTAGAAAGTTTTTTTCAAAATAAAAATGAATTGTGCGACATGATAATATCTGAAAACAGCAAAGATTTTAATGATAATATAAAAGATGATATTAAAAAGATTATTCCGAATAACTTAATAGATAATTTTAAAAATTTCATAAAATATATAAGAGTTTTAAGAACAATGAAATCTCCCGATGGAAACAATGATTACACCAGATATACTTTAGATAATATAAAATATATGAAAAAAGAAATATTTAAAGACTACTAATCATGAGCAGTAAAAACAGATTTATATTAAAAGAATTAAAAAAATGGAATAAAGACAATCTTATTACAAATGAACAATTAGAAATATTATCTAAAAAATATAAAGATGATTATATAAATTGGCAGCCCATAATAAGAGCCATAATGATAACAGGAATTGTAATGGTATCTTTGGGATTCATATCTTTTATAAGTTTTTATATTTTTTCTCTTTACTTTATAGCATTTCTATTTTTTATGCTTTTTATATCGGGATTTATAATAGATGAGATTCTAAAAAGAAAAGAAATATATTTGCCGAAAACTTCATCTGCTGTAATAGCCTTATCATCTATATTTTTATCAGCTGATATATTTACTATTTCATATATTATCACTAATAATAAAGATAATTTTATTCTTTTATCTCTTATAAGTATAATACTATTTTTCATAATAGCATATATAAAAAGAAATTATGCTGTATTATCAATAGCTATAGTAGCAATTATTACTTGGTATGGTATTGAAGGCTTTGATATATCAGGCATAGACTTAAGACTTAATGATTATATAAGATTCATAATAACAAGCATATTCATATTTTTAGTTGGAATCACAGATATAAATAAAAAATTAGGGGGAAAATATTTAAAATTTTCATCAATTTATTACACAATAGGATTATTATATTTAAATATAATATTGGCATTTATGTCAGTATTTGGTAATTATGATTATGCAATAATTCTTAAAGAGTATGGAAATCCATATATTATTATATATAGTTCATTATTTTTATTGTCAAATATTATTACTTTTATAATAGGATATAAATTAAAAATTTCCTCTATAGTAAAATATTCAATATTCTTTATTATACTTAATATGTATATAAGATACTTTGAATATTTTTACTTTAGAATTAATACTTGGATATTCTTTATTATATTAGGTTCGTCTACAATACTTATAGGAATAATATCAGAACGCATAATAAAATACAGATAAATTTACCAAAGTCTCTTTATTTCATCTTTATAGTGTTCAATTGCATATTCAAGCGACTTTTTTAAATATCTATCATAAAATTCATCATTTATGTATTTTTTATCATTATCAAAATATTTTATAGTAAAATCTTTTTTTATGTCTCTGTAATCTTTTCCTTCTATATACTGCAATATATCTTTTATTGACATTTTAGCTATATCTCTAACTTCAATTCCACTATTAACATTATATCCTCTTTTTACACTTCCAAGATGAACCCAAGCCAATCCTGCAATACAATGATTATTCGGAGGATCCAAAACCTCCAATCCTGAATCATTCAAATTATAAATATATTTTATACTAGGAATAATAATAAAATGATCTCCATAACAACTATTATAAACATTCGATGTATTTAAACAAAAAGAATTATTATTCAAAACTAAATCAAATCCTCCAAACATCAAACAATAATCGTCACCATGCTTGATCCTTGAATATATGATAAAATCTTTTAAATTCAGAAGTTCTTCAACGCCATTAAATTTATAATCTTTATCTTTTATATTAAATAATTTTTTTACATAATGAGTTCTAAAATTATTTCTCAATTTCTTAATTGGTATATACCAAGAAATTTTATCTATTTTTAATAATCTATTAAGTATTTCTGAAACATCAATATTTGAAAGCAAAGCATCACGAATTTCAAGAAGTTTTTCTGTAAAATATATTTGATCAGCATCTATTTTCATATAATATTTGTACTTTATTTTTAAATAACCATAATTTGTATAATTATAGAAGTAATGTACAGCAGAATATTTTCTTATATGTTCATCTTCATTATATTTAAATAGAATAGGCTCATAAAAATAAAGTTTTATTTTATCCGGATATTTTTTTTCATATTCTTTTAATATTTCTTCTGTATTGTCAGATGATTTATTATATGTTATTATAAGTTCATCCAAGGCATCTATACATGAATCTATACATTCTGCAACACTCATAGCTTCATCTTTAACTCTTAAATGTCCAGATATCCCTAAAGGACGTTCTTTATCAAGTATTTTAAAATTTTCTTTTTTTATTATATAATCTTCCGGATTGAATTCATTATTTATACATTGCTGACATTCACAGTGATACGGCATTTAATCCTCCAAAAAGGTATTACTATTTTTGAATAAGATTTCATTTGGAATAAAATTGTGCAATAAAACGCGGTTCCTATAAAAGATAATAGGATATTGTGTAAATTTGAAAATATTATTTGCTTGCTTGCTTGCTTGCTTGCTTGCTTGCTTGCTTGCTTGCTTGCTTGCTTGCTTGCTTGCTTGCTTGCTTTATAAGAACATAAAGCTAATTGATTTTGAATTAAATATAACATTATTTTTATTATATAATATTTTTATAAAAAAACAATATTGTTAAATCTTTTGAAACCAAAAACATCCGCAAGCATATTTTTGTTTATCAGTTAATTCTTTTGTGGCATTATTTATTATCCCTACATTATCTTCTAAAGAATTATCAGGTATTAATGAATAATTTATTAACTTACATCCTTCAAAATATTCAATTATCATATCATAAGAGTATATTCTATGTGCATTATATTGAACTTTAGGCTCACCAACTGGAACAGCAAAAAGTATATTACCACCATTTTTAGTTACTCTTTTTAATTCATTTATACCTTTTAAATCACCATCAGGATCTATTTCATCACCATATCTTCCCAATCCAATATGCTCTATAGCATGCATACAAGATATAGATTCAATACTATTATCTTCAAAAGGAAGTTGTTTTATATCACATGAATATGTTCCAAAATTTTCTAAATTATATATTTTAGGCGGTCTATATTCATAATAATCTATAGGTATAAATGCTGAAGCAATCGTACAAAAATGCGTAATAGAAGATATATCTATATGTTTCTCTGGATTTATTTCTTTCAAACAGCGTGCTGCCCAAGCTGGATGATATAAATAATGTGCATCAAATCCAATGTTTGATGTATTTTCTCCAAATATATACCAATTGTTCTTAGCTTCTATTGGAAATCTGCAATATTCATTTAATGCATTATATTTTTCTATACATTCATTGATCCATTTTTTATTTTCTTTATTTATTAATTTTTTCCTAATACTATCTCTTAAACATTTAAATGGTATAAACCATACAATCTTATTAATTTTATCTAATTTTTCTTTAGTCATTTAAAACTCCTTTATTAATTTAATTTTGAAAAAATAGAATGATGTTTAGATATCTTTTATAAATAAAATTATGCTGTAATAAGAATGTGTACCTATAAAATAAGATATAAATTGACTTAGGATTTAAAAAATTTGCTTGCTTGCTTGCTTTATAAGAACATAAAGCTAATTTATTTTGAATTAAAGCTAACATTATTTTTTATTATATAATATTTTGATAAAAAAACAATCTTAAGATAAAAAACCTGCACCTATCAAAGAAAGATGCAGGATTAAAATAAAAATATTCGCTATAAAGAGTTATTATTATGAAATATAAATCATTCTAAAACAACTATTGCATTAGTATCTTTTATTCTAGGTATAATTGTTTCCATTATTCTAAAGCTATGATTTAAATCTTTTTGTTCTAAATATGAAGTTGATATATCTATTCCTATAGCTAAATCCATATACTGAGGTTCAGCACAAAGTAATGCTGCCTTTTTACCTTTTATAACATGAACATTATATAAATCAGATATCATATTTGAAATTCTCTGAGCTTCTGTCATTCCAGTACCCTGCTGTATTCTCTGTAAATCAAAATACAATGACTGACTTAAGCATAATACAAATCTTCCGACAATACCTTTTTCTCTAATCATGTTTATAGCTTTTACTATATCAGTATAAGGATTTTCTCCTTGAGACCAATCAGATATCTTTAATTTCTGAACACCGTCAGCATTTAAAATACCCTTTAATTCAAGAAAATCACTTCCATTAAATATTAAATTATCTTCCTTATTTGCAAGCACCTGAGATGCCTGAGATACTATAGATAAATCTAAAGGAAGTTTATTAGAAATATTATTCTCTAAATCTCTCCATAACAGGGTAAAATCTTGATATAATTGAGGAAGCTCAACTGATTTTCTTCCTGATGTTTTAACGAAACCATCCTCAAATACTTCCTCTCTGTCACTTTTATCATATTGCACACTTATAGCACCAGCACCTAATGGACCATAAATTGATAAAAATCTTCTTCCTACAAGAATTCTGCTTGCAGTTTCAACAACAACTTTATCTATATCTTTCCAAAAACTTTCTTCAAATGGCGAACTTTCTCTAGCTAAATAATCCATATACTTCCTCCTTAAAAATATTACTTATCATTTTTTAAACTTCCTACTGTAAGACCGGATAAGTTAGGTTCTTTTATTCCAAGCTCCTCCATCATCTCTTTTACCTCTAATTGTCCTGCCTCAAAATGTTCAGCTTCTTTAGGATCTAAATGTCTTAATAAAGCCATAAGCTCTCCAACATGTGCCTTCTCTTCGTCTCTTATATCGCTTAATACTGCTTTTGCAACAGGATCATCTGTAGCCATAACATGAGCATCATATAAATATATAGCTTCAAGTTCACCTGCTATATCAAGTCTTATAGATTGTATTAATTCTTCTTTTGTTACCTTTCTATTAACATTAGCATTAAATGGATTTGCAAAACTTGGCATTATAACACTCCTCACAAGTTATCTCTTAATAATATTTATTATTAATAAGTAAATTATACTGTATAATTTATTAATGTCAATAGTATATCATAATTATTTAATTTTCATAATTGACTTTTAACAATATGAGATATATATTAAATAATCATACAATAAAAAATAATGGGAGCATCCTTTATGAATATAAATAATAAAATTATTATTAGTATTATTGTTTTATTATTATTAACTATCTCATGTAAAAAAAAAGAAAGCTATAACTATACTTTTGCTACTGGAGGAACAAGCGGTACATACTATTCATTTGGAAACAGTATATCAGATATATGGAATTCTAGTATAGAAAATATGAATATTACTCCAATATCAACTGGAGCATCTGCAGAAAATTTAAGATTGTTGGAAAATAATGAAGCTGATATTGCATTTGCCCAAAATGATGTTATGGATTATGCCTACAATGGAACAGATATATTCAATGGTGAAACATTAACTAATTTTTCTGCAATGCTTACATTGTACCCGGAAGTAGTGCAAATAGCTGCAACAAAATCAAGCGGAATAAAAACTATAGCAGATTTGAAAGGAAAAAGAGTATCAGTTGGGGATTCTGGAAGCGGTGTCGAATTTAATGCTAAACAAATATTAGAAGCATACGGATTCAGCTTTAATGATATAGATAAATCAAATCTATCATTCACATTATCAAGTGATGGTTTAAAAAATAACACATTAGATGCTTGTTTTATAGTAGCAGGTATACCTAATGCGGCATTACAGGAACTATCATTAAATACAGAAATAGTTTTAATTTCATTAGACAAAATACAAATGGATGAAATGATTAATAAATATAAATATTACTCAAAAGTTACAATACCGCCTAACACTTATAATAATGTTACTAATGCTACCGAAGCTGTTGCTGTAAAAGCATCTATTATTGTTAATAATAATATGCCGGAAGATATAGTTTATAATTTGATGAAAACATTATTTGATAAACAAAATGACTTAGCTCTTGTTAATGAAAAAGCTAAAGAATTTAGTATAGAAGATTCATATAAAGGAATATCAGTACCATTCCATCCTGGTGCTTTAAAATATTATAAAGAATTAGGATATGAAATTTAATATTTATTAAATACTTGAATTATTATGAATAAAATAATATTGAAAAAAATTGTTAAATTTTTAGTTGTAATTATCATAATTATTGTTTTATTTTTTCTGCCAATATTTCAAAGGCTTTTACTATACAGTACAAAAGATAATAGAACTAGTATGATATTAAAAATAAATAAACAAGAATTTATAATTTCTTATATTCATTCTGTAAATCAAAGTAAAATTAGAGATTATTATATATTGGATAAAAATAATAATATTGTTTTAGAAAAAACAAGATTTGTTTCTTATGGCACCGGTATTCCGGAACCTAAAGAAGATGAAAATTTTGTACTTACTGATGATTATATGGAAATAAATAATATTAATACTATAATTGACAATTTGAATTTATTTGTAGGTACATCTGCAAATCATAATATTATGATAGATAATAAAATTTTTGAATTAGATAAAACATTCAAACCCCAAACAAGTATAAAAATAGAATATAAAAAAATTAATATGTTCTACTATCTAAAATCGTATATAAATAATATGATATATGATTAAATAAAATTAATAATATCATAAATTTTGACAATTTAACTTATTTTCATTATATTATTATAAAATAATTTGGAGTAAATCTTTATGGATATAGAAATAGTTGAAAAAGGAGATTTTGAAGTAATTGGAAAGGTAAATTCCGGTGAAAGTGAAAAGCATTCTGAATGGGTTCTTCCATTATGGCAAAATTTTAACAAAAATATTAAAGATATAATTGATTTAGTAAAAATAGATGAAAATAATAATTTGGCTGGTATATGGGGTATAATGAATGATATAGATGAAACTTTTGCTCCTTGGGGTGAAATTGGAAAATACATGGCAGGTGTTGAAGTAAAAGAAAATTCCATACCTCCTAACGGATGGACTAAATGGAAAATTAAAGGAGGAAAGTTTATTAAGGTAAAATGCAATATAGAAAACTATAGTAAAGTTTTTACGGACATTATAGAAAACTACGCTCCTAAAAATAGATATACTATTATTGGAAATGTTATGGAATATTATATACCTAATTCAAAAGATTTTTATCTGTTTTTTAATATAAAAGGAAATTGATATGCTTGAAAAATTAGTGATAGCAACATCGAATAAACATAAATTAAAAGAAATAGAAGAATTATTCAAAGGAAATGCTATAAAAGATATATTGCCTATGCCTTCAGATATAGGAGAAATAATAGAAGATGGAAAAACATTTATTGAAAACTCTCTTATAAAAGCAAGAACTGTATATAATCATACAAAATTACCTTCATTGGCTGATGATTCAGGACTATGTGTAAATGCCCTTAATGGAAATCCTGGAATATACTCTGCAAGATATGGTGGTGAAAATTTAGGCTACAAAGAAAAAATGCAAATGCTTATAGATGAATTAAAAGACAAAAAAGATAGAAGTGCCTATTTTATAACTTCTGCTGTATGCATATTAGATGATAATTACTATATAGCAGTTGAAGGCAGAGTTAATGGAAAAATAATAGAAAATCCCAGAGGTTTTGATGGTTTTGGATATGATCCAATATTCCAACCTGATGGATATAGTATTACTTATGCTGAAATGAGTTTAGAAGAAAAAAATTCTATGAGTCATAGAGCTTTAGCTATGAAAAAAATGAAAGATATTTTATCTAATATATACATACAAAACAGCTAAAATAAATTAATAAAATTTATTTAGTATGCAAATAAAATAATTTTTTGCCATAATAATTTTAATAACAACTTTTATATCTAAAATGTATAATAAAACCAATATAAACTTATTAGCATATAATAATCATTACTATTTAATATGTATAAAAATTTGACAATGAAAAAAATCTATATATAATATATAACATGGAGAATAAAAATGGCAAAACTTCACATAGATAATGAAAATGTAAAAAAGTATATATTTAACATTTCCGAAAAACTTATGAGACATTTTGATTTAGATTATGAAATAAGTAAAGAAGATGAATATTTCGATCTATATGCTTTCCATAGAAATGATTTTTTCAAGTCATTTATTACAAAATCAACTGTCTATGAAGGTTATTCTGTATTTGAACACATGCTTTTGAGATTCATTAAAGAATTGAAAAAAGAAGATATAGAAAATTTCCAAAACATGCTGGTTAGGTTAACTCCTATATTAGCAAATCCGAATAAATTTCATAAAAGAAGTGTAATCACTGGAATAATAGTAACTGAAAGCCCATTAGAAAAAGAATGGGAAAAAATGACTAAAAAGTTCTTCTATAAAGTTAATTACAAATTATTGTTTCATGGTTGGTCAGAAACTCAATATGCCATAGTCTCAATGACAGATAAAGATGTATACTTACCTAAAATGCGAAAAAAAGAATTAAAAGTTCTTCTTTCAGATTTTTAGGAGGTTATAAAATAATAAAATTTTTAAGGAGATAAAAATGAATGCTTTCATTCTTCTATTGTTAGGTATGATTATATTTTTCATAGCCTATATAACTTACGGTTCATATCTAGCGAAAAAATGGGGTGTAGATCCGGGCAGAAAGACTCCTGCTCATACTAGACCTGATGGCAGAGACTATGTTCCTACAGATGCTAAAGTATTATTAGGACACCATTTTTCTTCAATAGCTGGAGCCGGTCCTATTACAGGTCCTATTATTGCTACTATGTTCGGCTGGCTGCCTGTGTATTTATGGATTATATTCGGATGCGTATTCTTCGGAGGTGTGCATGATTACGGTTCATTACTTGCTTCTTTAAGACATGAAGGTAAATCTATCGGAGAAGTTATAAGAAGTAATGTTAGCCAAAAAGGTAAGATAATGTTCACTCTTTATGCTTTCATTACCATTTGTTTAGTTGTTGCTGCATTTTTGGATATTACAGCAGGTACTTTCGCAGTAAACGTTCAGACAGTTGGAAAT
>NZ_CALXRN010000048.1 GCF_944390595.1 uncultured Brachyspira sp.
TTTGATTATTTGATATAAAGCCTCTGTCGGAGGTTTTTAATTATTTTATATATTTTAGTTATGAAAGTTTTTTAAAATCTATTTACATTCGCCCGCCCTTTTCATTTAATAACTTTTATAATATATTCTGCTTTTTATTTCAAAGCATATTAATAAAAAATATAAAGCCCGCCCAAGTTTTATTTAGTGTTTAAAATGCAATTAACGCACGTAAGAATATTATAAGATATGCATTTAATATAAATATCATTCTAATAATAAATAAAATCTATTAACCGTGCGTGTAAATAATTAATTTTTTGAAACTGCTTTTCTTTTCTCCATAAGAAATAAACCTATACCCAACAATATTAATACAATTCCAATAAACTGCTTTAAACTTATAGATTCACTCAAAACAAAATACCCAAGTATGCATGTACCTACAGCCTCGCCTAGTATTGTCATAGATATAACAGTGGCAGAAAACCATTTCAAAAGCCAAGTAAACACTACCTGACCAAGCATAGTAGATATAATAGTTAATGCTGCTAAATAAATCCAAGTAGAAGCAGAATATCCTGTAAAAGGTATCTTCATAAAATATGATAAAATACCCAAAAATATAAATGCACTTAAATAACTCAAAGCTATCCAATTAACAGCTGATAATCTAACCCTTGTATACTGCCCTATTATAAAATACATGCTTATAAGACCTGCCGCAATGAAAGCAAGCAAATCCCCAAATAATGCCTTTGAACTTATCTGAAAATCTCCCCAGCCTATTACAAATGAACCTGCTATTGCTATAATAAAACCTAATATTGCAATGAATGTATATCTCTCTTTAAAAAAGAAATATCCGGCTACCAATGAAAATAAAGGCTGTAAAGTTACTATTACTGTAGAACTAGCCACTGATGTAAAGTTCAATGACTGAAACCATAAAAAATAATGTGCAGCCAATGAGAAACCTGCTAATATAGAAAGTATAATTTCCTTTTTTGTTATTGATAAAAGCTCTAATCTATTGGATTTTTTTAATATGCTTATAGGAAGCACAATAAGAAATGAGAAAAATATCCTGTAAAATGCCGCTATAGAAGAAGGCGCATTTGCAAGCCTTACAAATATCGCAGAAGTTGATAATGCTATTACTCCAACTAATAAAAATATACTCTTACCCATAAATAAATCCTAATATTATAACTAGTAAAAAATAATAATATATTAAAAAAATAGTATTGCAACATTTACAATAATATAATAGCATATAAATGATAATTTGATAATACAAAATGGAGATTTAAGTTTATGAAATATATTTTTATAATGGCTATGCTGATGATATCGAATATTTTATTTGCATATAATCAGACATTTAAGGTAGGCGAATATATAAAGTACGATGTATTGGCGCAAGTTCCGGAATTTAATATAAGCGGAAAAGTAGGAATGCTTGAGGCTAAAGTTCTTGCTATAAGCAATGTAAACGGAAAACCTGCTTATCATCTTTATGCTCATGTTTATACAACAGGAGCTGCTAATATGCTTTATAAGGTAAGCGATATATTTGAAGCTTGGGTTACTACAAATGATTTTACTCCTATAATATTAAAAAAAGATACTTCTGAAGGCGATTGGACTAATAAAGAAACTTTAACTTTTTATAATAACTACTATTTGTTTAATGATAAGAGAACTGTAAATGAAAAAATAGAGTTTAAAGGAATGGCTTTCGATGCTTTATCACTTGTATTTTTTATGAGATTTGTTGATAAAAATATAGGGACGTTTAAAATTAATTGGCTTGAAGGTAAAAATGTTAAAAAAGATATAAGGTTTACTATAGAAAACGGAGATGAAATAAAAACTAAATTGGAAAGGGGTAAATTGGCTACAACAAGAGTTTATGAAAAAGATAAATATGGAACTGATGCCCTTATTGCTAAAGACAAATATAATCAGGTGCCTTTGGACGTAATTATAGCAGAACAAAAAATTTACGGACTTACTTTGAGAGTGAGAGGCATAATTAGAGAATATAAAGACGGAAAATAAAAAATTATAGAGAGACAGAAATTTATATTTACTATCTCTCTATAATCTTAAATATCTAAAATATTTTTATGAGATCATTTACTAGCTTCAAATTTATCATTGATTTCTTTAACTAAATTATCAATAAGTTCATCATTCATACCATGTCCGCGGCAGCCCTCTTCCAAACTTTCCCAGCTTGCAACATGGCAGCCTACACAATGAAGTCCATGACTCATCATTATTTCTACAGAATCAGGAAAAACCTGTATAATTTCACCTATACTCATAGTTTTGTTAATCATAATTTATCACCTCTTTTTATTTTTTTATATAATATATATAATTTATTTTTTTGTCAAAGTGTAAAAAACAAATGCTAATTATTAGTAATATGCAAAATAGGATAAAAATTGTCAAATTTCTTTATATGTTTTCTTAAATAACTTAAATTTAATTCACCAGTATTTTCTAAAGCATTAATCTCCATTTTAGACATTTTTCTCACATCATGCGGCATATTAAGTTTTTTATATATTCTTTTCAGCATCATAGCTACGCATAATTTTTTTGTATCATTGCAGTCAAATAAAGATAATGAAGTAATCAAATCAAATCCTTCAATATTATTTAATGCAAAATAAGAATATAAAAGTGCTACATTAATATCAGACTCGCTTCCTAAAAACTCAGCCGTCTCTTTAATTATTTTAAATGCCTCTTTTTCATTTTTTTCAACACCAATTCCATTATAATAACAATGAGCAAGAAGCCCTTTTCCGCATGAACATTTAGAATTATTCATATCTGCAAGCTCTTTAGCTTTATAATAAATCTCAAATGCCTTATTACTATCTTGTTCAACTCCTCTTCCAAGCTCATAAGCCCTTCCTATAATACTAAGAGAACATTCAAAAGTATTATCCATCTCAAAAGTCATATTAGCCATTCCTACAGCTATTTCAGGCAAAGGAGTTATAATGTCTCCGTAAAATAATTCTTTAGAATATGTATAATAAGAAATTACATCATTCAGCTCCATAGCTTTTTTAAGCATATAAATGCCCTCTTCATTATATTTACTAGGCATATTGTATAATAAAATATTAGCAATGGATCTGTATATTACAGCCTTATCCAAATTCCCATTTAAACAACTTCTTAAATTGTTAAGCATAAGTTCATAATTATCAGAACCTATCATTTGAAGAGAATACGCATATATAAACTTAATATAATCTATTTCTTCATCGCCTTTATATACATATTTAAAAAACTCATCGCATACTTCTGCTGTTTTCTCATAATCTCTAAGTTCATAATAAGAAAATATAAGAAGATAATATGTAGAATATTTAAACTCGCTTCTGTCTATTTTCTCTAAATAAATCAAAGCCTCTCTGTAATCATCATCGCTTTGAGCATAATTATGATAAAGTTCAGCTATCTTTTCATAAAGCCAAGCACCGGCATCGCTTATCTCATGCAATATCTTTTTGAACTCAACTATAGCCTTTCTTATTTCTCCTTGATAAGCATATAGATTTCCCCTGTAATATCTGTACTGCATATTCTTAATCCCAAGCACATCTATAATCTTATTAAGCAGATAAAAAGCTTCTTCCAAATCCTTACCCTCTTCCTGACTATCCGGATAATATTCATCATCATTTTCTACTATAAAATCATGCAAAGCCTGTGCCTTTCCAAGCAAAGCATCCAATCTGTATTTATTATTATGTTTAAGAAGCTCATTATAATTTTCTATAGCTTTTTTATATTTTTCTTTATTAAAATACCATTCAGCTCTTTCATATATAGCATTAAAATTTATAGGATTAAGTTCAATAGCTCTGTCCAAAAAGAATATAGCATCATCATAAAATTCAGAATGTATGCCTCTCTTAGCCAATATAATGCCTTTCAAAAAATAAGCATCATCATACATAGGGAAATCTTGAATAAGTTTATTGGCCTCTAAATCGGCTTTAGGAAGTATATTAAGATTATAATAACAAAGTCCCCTTTCAAACCTTGCTATTCTGCTGTTATTAATATCTACTTTACTTATAAAGTCATCATAGTATCCTATAGCCTGATGAAAATCTGCCTCATTTTCTCCATTATTAAGATAGCTGCTTGCTAGTATAAGCAAAGCATCGTAAGCCGTATCATCTTTATCAAAAAGTATCTGAGCGTATTCTCTTTCTTTGTCTATATTTTTTAAATCCCTATTTAAATACATAAGCCCTCTGTAGGCATCTACTATATTAGGGTCAATATCTATAGATCTGTTGAGATCGTATTCTATAGTGGAATATATTAAAGCAACTCTGGCATCATATTTGGTATTATCGAATTCTTGATTCTGAAGTTCTATAAATGCAGATTTTCCCCGCATATAAAAAGCTCTGGCATTATCAGGTTCC
Source organism: uncultured Brachyspira sp. (assembly GCF_944390595.1). Taxonomy (GTDB): domain Bacteria; phylum Spirochaetota; class Brachyspiria; order Brachyspirales; family Brachyspiraceae; genus Brachyspira. Next base: position 4,452 of record NZ_CALXRN010000048.1, read on the forward strand.
ATTGATATAATAATGTCTAATTCTTCTATAGCTTTTTTATAATCCCCTTCATCCATATATTTGCTTATTTCATCTAAGGAACTCATAATTATGCTCTATATCCTAGCTGCTAAACCTAATAAAAATTGAAATACTACTTTAAGTATTAGAGGAGCAGCTAATTGAAGTGCTAAAAGAAATACTAAAGGAGATAAATCTATTATTCCTATTATAAGTCTTCTTCCGCCGAATATTTTATCTATAACACCGTCAGTTATTTTATAAAAGAAATTTACTATAGGATTATAATAATCTAAATGCATAGCTCCGAATGCCTGAAGCCAGCTTAATATAATCCATATAAACCATATAAACGAATACAGTCTTAAAGCCTGAATCAATAAAACATATATAAAATGAACAACTTGTATTAACATATAACTCCATTAATTGCTTATATTATTTAAAGCATCATCAACATTATCTGATATATTTACTATAGTTAAAAATTTAGTAGCCTCAAATAATTTTTTTAACTGACTAGTCATAGAACAAAAATAAACAGTTCCTCCATTCTCAGCTGATACCCTTAAAGCAGAAGCAATAAGTCCTAAAGCGGAAGAACACATATATTCTATATTATGAAAATCAAATATAAAATTTAAAGCTCCGGCATTTTTTGCATAACTTAATTTATCTTCCAATATATCAACGTTTTCAGATATAATATTTTTTTCAATGTTAATTATGGCTGTTTTATCCTCAATGATTGTACGAACCATGAATACTCCTTTAATAAAAAACAATAAAAAAGTAGAACTAATTACTTAATTTACAATATTATTATAAAACATTAAAAAATCAAGTAATTTTTTATTTTTCCCATTCAATAAGTATAGGACAATGATCGCTTCCCATTACATCTGTTAATATATCAGCTCTTTTAATATTAGGAGTTATCTCATTATTAACAAAGAAATAATCTATTCTCCAGCCTACATTCTTTTCTCTGGATCTTGTCTTCATATCCCACCAGCTGTAATGTCCGCCTTCTTTAACAAACATTCTAAATGTATCAGTAAAACCTTTATTTAAAAACTCTGTTATTTTAGCTCTCTCCTCAGGCAAAAAACCTATGCTCTTTTCATTCTCTTTAGGTCTTGCCAAATCTATAGCCTCATGTGCAATATTCATGTCGCCGCATAATATAACATTAGTTTTACTTTTTAATTTGCTTAAATGCTTTGTTATCTCATCATAAAATGAAAGTTTATATTGAAAATGTTCTTCTGACTTTCCGCCGTTAGGAAAATAAACATTAAATATTGTAAAATCATCAAATTCTAAAGATAATATTCTTCCTTCTCTGTCTGAAAATTTACTTCCTAATTTATTTTTTATCTCTTTATTGGGCTTTAACTTTGTATATATAGCAACTCCGCTGTATCCTTTTTTTACTTCCGGATCAGCAGGATTAATAAAAAGCTCATAACCTTCTATATTCCTTAAATCAGACGGCAGCTGTTCTTCAAAAGCTTTAGTTTCCTGCAAACATATTATATCCGGATTTTCTTTTTTTATAAAATCCACCAAACCCTTTTTATATGCCGCCCTTATTCCATTTACATTCCAAGATATTATTTTTAAGATACTCATAAATATCCTTAATTTATTTTTTTTAATTAATTATATAATTTTATAGCAATAATACAACTATATAAAATACTTAAAAATTATTGATTTTTTTCGATTTATTATATATATTATATATAATAAATATATAATAAGGGTGTATTGTGAAAGTAAGATTTCTTGGAAGCAGAGGATCTATACCAACTCCTGGTAATAGTTTTAATGAATATGGCGGAAATACATCATGTCTGCAGGTTATAGATGATGATGATAATTATATAATATTAGATGCAGGAAGCGGACTTAAAAATGCAAGCTACTATATTTTTAAATCTGAAAAAACAGAAAGTATTATACTGCTTACACATTTCCATTGGGATCATATTATGGGAATACCATTCTTTGCACCTTTTTTCTCCAGCAAATACAGCTTCACAATATACGGACCTAAAGATTCGTCTATAGAAATGTATGACACTATAAACAACATATTATCTAAAGACTATTTTCCTGTAAATTTAGAACAATTTGCTGCAAAATTAAAATTCGAAGCATTTTATGAAGGAAAAAAAATAGTATTTGGAAATATGATAATAGAAAGCATATGGGTTAATCATCCATGTCATACACTATCATACAAAATAACTTCAGGAAATAAAACTGTTGTATACTTAACTGATCATGAACCATATAAAAG
>NZ_CALXRN010000049.1 GCF_944390595.1 uncultured Brachyspira sp.
ATTTTTGATTTGAAAGGTAATTTAATGAATGATGAGGACGGCTTAACTGTTGTAAGCGGTTCTAGTTATAAAGTTAGAATAGCAAAAACAAAAAATAGAAATGAAAAAGTAGATTTTACTTCTGATGATGTTAAAGGAAAATATTTAATATATCCCTCATCAGTGGGACTTACTCCTACTACAGAATCAATGAGTAAAGAATATGTAGGTGCTCCTTCTTCAGAAAGTTATGCGGGTGCTACTACTTATGCGGGCGATATTTCTTATGGAGCTTTCCCAAATACAAATGCATATTATGCTAGTTTAATATGGGCTAATGTTCATACAAAAGAAACTACTGGTAATTTACTTTGCATTAACTCTTTTAATAATTTTGCTGTGAGGTTTAATAAATCTTCAGAAGATGAAAGTATTAATATGCTTGAAATTATAATTGAAGATGAAGAAGGTTATAATAGTAATTTTATTGATATATACGATTCAATGAAGCATAAAGATTTAATTGAATCTATAAATAAAATAAAAGATATGAAAGCATTTTTAATAACAGGAAGCGAAGAAGATGAAATTAATTTTACAAATTTAATAAATGAATTAAAAGAGTATAACAGCAAAAATAATCAAACAGAATATTTACTTAGTTTTAAAAGAGTTGGACTCATAGAAAGCGGTATATTTAGTGATGAGGCTAAAAAGAAATACCCAAAATATCAAAGCATAATACACCCTCGATTCGGAGAGGCACAATATTATAATATAGCTTTGTATGACAGTTCAAAAAATATGGATGGCAATCAATATATAGGCTGCGAAAGTAAATCTATTAATTTTAATTTTGCTAATAAGGCTATGACAGAAATTAGTTCTTCTTTATGGGCTTTAGATGAAGTAACAATAGATAAAGATTCTGTTTTATATGAAGATAGAGCAGAAGAAAGAGATGTTGTTATGGCTCAGACTTCAAAGTATCCTACAAAACTTTTTATCAATGGTACTGAAGCTACTTCTGTGAGTGATGTTGCTTTAGCTTTTGAATGGACTAAAGAAGAAAAATATAATATTTCAGCAAAAAGATACGGATTTCCAAATTCTAAATTTACATTGAGTTTTTCAGGAAATGCAGTTTTTAATATTCAGTCAAAAGAACTTTTTTATGATAGAGTTTTAAATGGCAACAGACAATCATTTATAATATCATCAAAAACAAGATTTAAAAATAAAGATTATCCATTTATATTTATAAGTACAGATGTAGGAGGAAGTCCGTCTTTTCCAGCAATAGAGCCTAAAGAACTTTCAATATCTTTGAATAGTTTTAAAGCTTCTGAACAGTCTAATGATATGAACAGTAATTATTTAATTGCATTTACCGATAGAGCGGATTTGTTTTAGTAAAAAGACTTTTTTATTTATTGACTAATAAAAAACTTTTGTTTATACTTAATATCAAAAAAATTAATTAATATTATAAGGCAATAGTGGTATGCTAGGTAAATTAAAACAAAGCATTAATTATAATGATATGCAGGAGATGAATCGTTATCTTATTATTAAACTTTTGATGCAGTTAGGAGTATGTTCAAGGGTAGAATTATCTAAATTATCTGGTTTGAAGCAGGCCACTATAACCAATATTATTAATGATTTTATAAAAATAGGATTAGTTTCTGAGATTGGTTCAAAGAATGGAAGTAAAGGAAGAAGATCTATTGCTATTTCATTAAACAGTGATAGATATAAATTTATAGGGGTGAGATTAACCCGCAAGTATATATCTATTGGTTTATTTGATATCATTGGAAAACATTATTTTTTAAATAAATATAAATTTGATGTAAATGATGGAGTAAAAAATACATTGCATATAATAGAAAATGCAGTTTATGATGTTCTTGATAAATATTCAAAAGACAATATATTAGCGATAGGTATTACATTACCTGGACCTTTTATTAGAACTACAGGTACTATTAGTGTTAATGAGTTTCCTGGATGGGAGCAGGTTTTAGTAGAAGAATATTTTAATAATGTTTTTAAAATACCTGTATTTTTTGAACATGATGCTAAAGCAGGAGTTATGGCCGGATGGTATTTAAATAAATATAATAATACTAATAAAACATTTGCTTATATAATAGCCGGACATGGTATTGGAGTAGGGGTTATTGTAGATGGTAAATTAATAAGAGGTTCTACAGGTACATTTGGTGAACTTGGTCATACAAGTATAAATTTTGATGGACCTTTATGTCAATGCGGCAATAGAGGATGTCTTGAAAATTATTGTTCTACAATATCTCTTTCAAGAAGAATTAAAAAAAGATTAGCCTCAGGAGAAACATCAAATTTAAAATATGATTTTGAGTTTTTTGATATAGTTGATGCTTATAAAAATAAAGATCCTATTGTATGCGAGGAAATAAATAAAAATACAGAATATCTTAGTATAGGTATAATAAATTTAGTTAATTTAGTTAATCCTGATGTAATTGTTATTGGTGATGAAATGGTTCATTTCGGGGATGATTTTTTGATTACGCTTAAAGAGAATATTAAAAATAGGATAATGCCTGATTTGTATGATAATCTTGATATAAGATTAGGTAGCAAGTATGATGATGAAGTTCTTGTAGGTGCTAGTATTGTAGCTATAGAGGCGATTCTTAGAGAGGGTTTGCTTTTAAATAAAATATCAAAAATTATATAAAATGTTGTAAAAAAAATTGACTATTGTGCTTTTTTGAATATACTAATATATATTGCTTAATTGAATTAATTAATATAATTAATTCAATTAATATATTTTAAGGAGCTAAAAATGAAAAAGCTAATAGTTATTTTTTCAGTTTTATTTGCCATGTTGCTTTTTGTTGCATCATGTAATAGAGGTACTGAGCAAAGCAGTGGAAGAAAATTTGGATACACTGCCATGACAATGAACAACCCATTCTTTTTAACAATTTCTGAGTCTATAAAATCAGAATTAGAAAAAAATGGTGATACTTTAATAGTATTGGATCCTCAGCTTGATCAAGCTAAACAAATATCTCAAGTTGAAGATATGATTGCACAAGGTATAGAATTACTATTCTTAAATCCTGTAGATTGGCAAGGTGTAAAACCAGCATTAGATGCTGCTAAAGCTGCTGGAATACCTATTGTAAACTTTGATGCAGATGTTTATGATACAGATTTAGTTGATGCTATAGTTATATCAGATAATTATCAGGCAGGATATTTATGCGGCGAAGATTTGGCTAAACGTATGCCTAATGGCGGTAAATTAGCTATTATAGAACATGCTGTTGCTAAATCTGTTTTAGATAGAATAAGAGGATTTTATGACGGATTAGGTGCTGTTAGCAATAAATTTGAATTAGTATCAAGACAGGATGGTTTAGGTCAATTAGAGATAACATTACCTATAGCAGAAAATATACTTCAAGCTAATCCTGATGTACAAGTATTTTTTGGTGGAAATGACCCTATAGCATTAGGTATAGTTGCTGCTTTAAAAGCTGCTAATAAAACTGGAGTATTAGTTTATGGTGTAGACGGTTCACCTGAAATTAAAGCTTCTATTAAAAATGGAGAGGCTACTGCAACAGGAGCACAATCTCCAATTAATATAGGTAAAAAATCAGTTGAAGTTGCATATAAAATATTAAATAAAGAACCTATAGAAAAAAATATAAGTGTTGAAACTGCCCTTATAGATCAAAGTAATGTTGATCAATATGGTATAGATGGCTGGCAATAATATTTTTATTTATCTAAAATAATAGTACATATATCATATATGAAAATTATATGATATATGTACGTATTTTATATGAGGTTTGTTTATATGGTTAGATTAAAGGCTTTAAATATTTGCAAAAAATTTCCTGGAGTAATAGCACTTAATAATGCCTCATTAGAAGTTGAAGGTGGAGAAGTATTAGCACTTTTAGGAGAAAATGGAGCTGGAAAATCCACAATATCTAAAATAGTGTCAGGAGTTTATACGGCTGACAGCGGGGAAATATTTATAGATGATAAACAAGTTAGTATATCTTCTGTTTTAGATGCTGAAAAAAATGGTGTTAGTATAATACACCAAGAAATAATGCTTATACCGGAAATGAAAATATTTGAAAATATTTTTTTGGGAAGAGAAATTAAAAAGAAAAACGGATTAGCAGATGATAAAAAAATGATAGAAGAGACTAATAAGTTTCTTGAGAAATTTAATTTTGATATTTCGGCAAGTACTAAGGTTGGAAAATTAAGTATAGCACAGCAGCAGATGATAGAAATTATTAAAGCTGTTTCATTTAATAGTAATATAATTTTTATGGATGAACCTACAAGTTCCTTAACAGATAAAGAAGTAGAGTATTTATTCAAAATTATAATGGATTTAAAATATCAAAATGTAAGTATAATATATATTTCTCATAAATTAGATGAGCTTTTTGCTATAAGCGATAGAATAACTGTTATGAGAGACGGAAGCACTGTAGGAACTGTAAAAACTTTAAATACAAATAAAGATGAACTTATATCAATGATGGTTGGAAGAACTCTCAGTAATTATTATAAAAGAACATTTAAAGATGATAATACTGATAAAGAAAAAGTTCTTGAGGTTAAAAATTTATATGGAAAGCCATATTTGAAAGATATTAACTTTTCTCTTTATAAAGGCGAAATATTAGGATTTGCCGGACTTGTTGGTGCTGGAAGAAGCGAGCTTATGAAAATAATATTCGGTATAGATAAAAAAGAAAAAGGAGAAATATATATAGATGGAAATCCTGCATCTATAAATGATGTTGATGATGCTATTAAATATGGAATAGCTTTGCTTCCGGAAAATAGAAAAGAAGAAGGTCTTATATTAGAAAATAAGGTTGGATATAATATAACTTTATGCATACTTAATCAATTTATAAACTTTATAAATGTTAATAAATTAAAAGAAAATTCAATAATAAAAAAATATATTTCACAGCTTTCAATAAAAACTAGTTCATCAGAACAGGTAGTAAAATTTTTAAGCGGCGGAAATCAGCAGAAGATAGTATTAGCTAAATGGCTTGCTACATCGCCTAAAGTTTTAATACTTGATGAACCTACAAGAGGAATAGATGTCGGAGCAAAATCTGAGATATATGAAATAATGGATGAGCTTGTATCTAAAGGAGTTTCTATCATATTAATATCCTCAGAACTTCCTGAGGTTATAGGTATGTCTGATAGAATAGCTGTTATGCATGACGGATGTATCACGGGTATTATAGGTAGAGATGAATTTTCACAAGAAAAAATTATGCATTTGGCAACTTCTTAATTTTATTTACAAGGATATTTTATGAAAAAGAATATGAAACTATATATTGAAAAATTATCATCAAATAGATTTTTAAGACCTTTTGTAGGATTTGTTGTAACGAATTTCGGTATACTTTTAGGATTAATATTTATATGTGTTTTAATGATTATATTAACTCCAAATTTTTTAAAAGCCAATAACATTATAAATATATTAAGACAGGTAACTACAAATTTGAATCTTGCTTTGGGAATGACTATCATAATTATAATAAATGGTATAGATCTTTCTGTAGGTTCTATAGTAGCATTGTCAGGAACTGTAGCAGGGGAATTGATAGCATTTGCAAATTGGCCTTTGCCATTAGCAATTTTCACAGCTGTTTTAGTAGGAACATTATGCGGATTATTTAATGGTGTTGTTGTAGCTAAAACTCAAATACCTCCTTTTATAGTAACTTTAGGTATGCTTAATATAGCAAGAGGTATTGCTTATGTATCTACAGGAGGACAGCCTGTAAGAGTTATGAATGACTCTTTTAATATCATAGGAGCAGGATATATAGGTGCTATACCTTTGCAGGTTATTTATACTTTGATATTTGTTATTATCATATCTCTAATTTTGAGAAAGACTAAATTAGGACGTCATATATATGCTATAGGAGGAAATATAACAGCAGCCAGATTCTCAGGTATAAAAATTGTTTTTGTTACAATATTTGCTTATACTTTATCCGGATTTTTATCAGGTTTTTCAGGTGTAGTATTAGCCTCAAGAATGTACTCAGGACAGCCTACAGCAGCACAAGGTTTTGAACTTGATGCAATAGCTGCATGTGTATTAGGCGGTACAAGTATGAGAGGAGGAGTTGGTACTATAGGCGGAACTGTTATAGGTGCTTTAATAATAGGCGTACTTAATAATGGATTGAACTTACTTAATATAAATTCTTTTTGGCAGCTTATAGTTAAAGGTGTTGTTATATTGTTAGCAGTTTATATAGATTTGATGAAAAAAAGATAAAATAAATAATAAAAAAATAGGAGAAATAAATGAAAAAGATTATATTAGTTTTTTCTATTTGTTTTGCTTCTCTCATGATTTTTATATCATGTAATAGAGGTGCAGAACAAAGTACAGGCAGAAAATTCGGATACACTTGTTTTACAATGAATAATCCGTTTTTCATTACCATTGCCGATTCAATTAAAGAAGAATTGGTAAAAAATGGAGATACATTAATAATATTAGATCCTCAGTTAGACCAAGCAAAACAGATATCTCAAATAGAAGATATGATATCTCAGGGTATAGACTTAATGTTTTTGAACCCTGTAGATTGGAAAGGTGTTAAACCTGCTTTAGATGCTCTTAAAGCAGCTGGAATACCTATTGTAAATTTCGATGCTGAAGTTTATGATAAAGATTTGGTTGATTCTGTAGTTGTTTCAGATAATTTCCAAGCAGGATTTGTATGCGGTCAAGATTTAGTTAAACGTATGCCTAACGGAGGTAAATTAGCTATTATAGAATATGCTGTAAATAAACCTGTTCTTGATAGAATAGAAGGTTTTTATGCAGGATTAGGGGATGTAAGCAATAAATTTGAATTAGTATCAAGACAAGACGGTGTAGGTCAATTAGAAATATCTTTGCCTATAGCAGAAAATATACTTCAAGCTAATCCTGATGTACAAGTATTTTTCGGCGGAAATGATCCTATAGCTTTAGGAGTAGTTGCTGCTTTGAAAGCTGCTAATAAAACAGGCATATTAGTATATGGAGTTGACGGTTCTCCAGAAATAAAAGCATTTATTAAAAGCGGTGAAGTTACAGGTACTGGAGCTCAGTCTCCAATTAATATAGGAAAAAAAGCTGCTGAAGTTGCTTATAAAATATTAAATGGTGAATCTTACGAAAAGAATATAAGTGTTGAAACTTCTCTTATAGATCAAAGCAATGTTGATCAATACGGCACAGAAGGTTGGCAATAATTTTTTTCATATTTTATAAAGCCTCATACAAAAGTATGGGGCTTTTTAATTTTAGTAATTGTCAGTATTTATTTTTTTTATAATTGAATTATATTTGTCTTTTTCTAATGTTATCATATTTGATAGGAATGTGCTGTTTGAATATTCAAAATTAATTCTTTTAGGTTTGTATCTAAAATCAAAAGTATTTTTAGACAATGAATATAAATTATAATAGATATTTGATTGATTATATATAGTTAATTCATTAGTTGAAATATTTTTATTATATCTTATATCAAATATAGTAAAAAAATTTTTTATATTGTATGAGAAGAAAATATTATTAAAAGAATATAACTCTAAACATAAAAAAATAAAAATTAATATAATAGCTTTTCTTTTCATAAATTAGATTATAAACTTCAAATTAATTATATCAACATAAAAAGTAATTGTAATATAAAATTTTTGAACATATCAAAATTAATTATTTAAAAACATATTTTATGGCTATGAAATTGTTGCAGACTTTTAGTGCAAAAAATTAAGGAGAATTTAAATCTGCTCCTTATATTTTTTGAGCCTATGACAATTGAAAATTGGCATAGCCTTACAGTGAAAAAATTAAGGAGTATATAAAACAACTCCTTATATTTTTTGAACTTATGACAATGTAATTGTCATAAATTTTTTAGTGAAAAAAATTAAGGAGTATATAATGGAAAAACTTGAATTTAAATGCGTTGATTTCTTTAATAGATATATTATAGAAGAAATTGTTTATAAAGATGATGGAGAAAATATTGTTCCAGTAAAAATATTCAGCCGTTCTACTTTGGGAAATAAATTTAATGGTGATGATATTATAAGCATTAACCGTCCTAGCTTCAATGAAAATATTAAATATGTTAGAGAGAAAGAGGAAAAGATTATTGATGATGATATTTTCAAATGGCTTGATGTGAAAATAAATAATAATTCTGCAGTAAGCCTTCTTGATGAATGGAGTACAAAAGATATTAATGAATTTGCTCAGGTGATAAAAAGTTTTTTGCTAGAGAGAAGAATCATGTAATAAATAACTTTCCTGTTTTTTCTTTAATAGAGCAGACAGAAATTGATAATCTTGTTAATTATGCTTTTAAGAACAGGCAGGTTAAATATGATGATTTTTGTTATTTTAATGACGGGCTTATAAGTTTGTATACAGCTTCTTTATTTTGGAATAAAATTATACTTGAGGCTTGGTATCAAATAATAAGCGGAAGATTTGTATATTGTCATTATGATAAAGATGATTATTTGAGATTTGGACTTAATTATGCTGTATTTAGATTTAAACTTTTAATAGATAAGTCATTTCATGGCATTAAATAAATATTTTGCTAAGAGGTTTTTATATGATTTTAAACAGCACTAATAAAGAATTACAGAATATAGAGGTTGGTATAAAGAGAATAAATGCAGCTTATGAAAGCTCTTCATTTTTTAACGATTCAAAAAGTTTATTTGATAATTTTATTAACGGCAGCGAGGATGCAAAAAATAGTGTAGATGATATTGAAGATTCTGTAGTTTCTTTAAATAGCAGTATAAAAAATATCGATATAAAAAGTTTTTCTAATGGAATAAAAGATTCTCTTTCAAGCATATCAAGTATATATAAAGATTTGAGTGCAAGTTTTTCAAGTTTTTTCTATTATGATTTAAGTTCTTATGATGCGGCAATAGAAGAAGCTAAAAATAAATTGCAGGAGTTCGATGATTATCAAAAAGAATTAAAAGAAGATAAAAAAGCTGAAGATGATGAAGATTATGAAAATTATTTAGCAAGACTTGATGAAGAGTTAGAATTAGCAATTAATAATAAAGATGCTATGAGTGCCGAAGCTATACGCATAAAGCAGGAAGAGTTAAAGAAAAAACAGGAAAAAGAAAAAGAGGATTTACAAAAAGAGAAGGATATACAAGCTCAAAGAGAATTATTAGAAAAACAGCTTGCTCAAGCAGAATATAATAAAGCTTATGCTGAGTGGGATAATCAGGTAAAGTTGGCAGAGATGGAAAAAGCAAAAGCAATAGCAGATGCAGTTTTAATTCCATCTCTTGCAATAGCTCAGTCTGCTTTAGGAGTGGCAGCTTCATTTGCACAAGGAGGACCAGCCGGTTTTGCTGCAGGACTTATAATATCGGCTACTGCAATATCTTCTGCTCTTGCCGCAGCTTCTGGTATAGTTTCATCAGCCAATGCATTAGACAGTGTAAAATCTAATCCTCCTCAGGCTCCTAAATTCGGATTTGGTACAGCTGGATATATTATTCCGGACGGAGGTTCTGCTATAGTAGGAGAAATGGGTGCGGAACTTATAACAAATAAATCCGGAAAGATACAGGTTCAAAGCAATGCCCAAATGCAGGAACAAGGTTTTTATAAAGGAGATATTTGTAATGTAACTATAAATGTTGAGCAGGCTTTAAATCCGGATGAAGTTTATAGACTAATGAACAGTTATAAAGCTAGAAACAGTCAGAAGTACACAAGATAATATTATTGAATAGCACCTGCCTCTAATAATATCTTTTCTATTACTGTATTATCAAAATATCTGGCATATCTTAAAGGAGTCCAGCCATTTTTATTTTTAACATTAACATCTGCTCCTTTCTCTACTAATAGTTGCGATACAATTCTATCAGATATAGAGGTTGCTAATAGTAATGCGGTATTTCCATCCTCATCTTTAATATTAAGATTAACATTATCATAATTCAAAAATATTTCTACAGTCAAAAGATCGGTAGTCATAATAGCCATCATCAAAGCTGTCTGACCTGCATTATTTTGTATATTAGCATTGGCGCCTGCATTTAAAAGCATATCAACTATTCCATTAGAATTTTGTATAGAAGCAAACATCAATGCAGTATAACCGTATTTATCTGCGGCATTAATATTACTTTTTGCTTCTAATAGAATTTTTGCAGTATACTCATATTTTTTCTCACTTGCCAACATTAAAGCCGTTTTACCTTCTACATCTTGTACATTAACATGTGCACCAGCTTCCAATAAAATTTTCAACACATCTACATATTTAATAGAATAAATTAAAGCGGTTTTGTTATTTACATCTTTTGCATTTACATCTGCTTTTGCTGATAGCAGAACTTTTAATACAGCAATATTTCCTTTAATAGAAGCGTACATTAAAGGAGTAGCTCCATACAAATCAGTTTTATTAGGATCTGCCCCTGCTTTTATCAATTCTTCTGCAAGAATATCATAATTCCCCATAGCAGCAAATATCAATGCAGTATATCCTTCCTCGCTGGTCATATTTGGATCTATATTTTTTTCATTTATGTACTCTAAAACTTTATCAGTCTTTCCATATTTTGCATAATAAAAAAATTCTTTTTCTGTAAAAGAATATAAATTTAATATATTAAGTGATAATATTATTATGGCAAAAAATATCTTTTTCATAACTCAATTTCCATTCTGAATAATAAATAAAAATTATGGTTTGTTAAATCTATTGCTGTTAATCAAACTTGATATTATATGATTTTTAGATTTGTCTTTAGCTTCTAATATCTCATTAACATCATTAATAAAATCTTGAAACTGTCTGTTATAGCAAAGTTTATGCATAGTGTCTATATCTAAATAATTTCTTTTTTTAGCAGAAAATAATATTTGAGAATCTTCCGGATTATCATAATCCAATTTTATAATTCCTACTCCGAAAGACTGATTTAATCTTTTAATCTCTTCCATTAAATCTATATCGTTTTCATCTATTTCCATAGCTGCAAGCCAAGCTTCATTAGCCCATCCTGAATTTGATAATGCCTGAAAATAATATTCTGTTAAACTTCCAAGAGTTAGTTTTAATTTTAATTCATAAGCGTAAATTTCTGTAGTAGGTAAATTTATATGATTGAATAATTCTAAAACTGACTTATTAATATAATCTTTAAATGTAACGCCGACTATATCCGGAGTACCCCATTTCATCTTTCCTTTTAAGTTAACATCCGTAGAGTTTGCATTTATAGTTTTTGAATATATTTTCATTGAGTATAAATATTTTGTAAGAGGTGCATGCAAATCTTCTTCTAATACTTTTTTATTCTGTTTATTGTTTTCAATAATATCTTCTGAATCTTCTTCTTCGCTTAAATTATTAATCTCATTTATAAGATTCTGATTAGAGTTATTTATTTTGCTTTTTAAAAAGAATTTTCCCTTACCAACTTTGACAAATATTGTATCATCTGGATTGAATTTTATGTCTGTATATATTTTTGCCCCTAAACTTGCAATAGGTGTCTTGCTCATTTTACCATTTAATGTTTCAGCTATAATTTTATCATAACCTAATTCACAAGCTTTTTCCCATATTTCATTAGCTTTCATAGGAACATCGCTTTGTTCTAGAACTTTCTTTGCTGCATCATAGTATGTCATAAATAACTCCGAAATAATAATTTATAATTTTAATTTTCTAAAAAAGAATCGTCTTCATTATATTTTCTATTCTCTTCATAATAGAAAGGCATTTTATCTACTCTGTAAACTCCCCAAGTTTTTATACCAAATTTCAAATGATAGAGTACTTCTCTAGTATCTTTATTAACTTCCATTATCTGAGCATTGTTTCCGAAATCCAAAAGCATATTTCCATTAGTTAAAAAATCTATATCCGATACATAATGAGAATATAATTTATTATCCGTTTTGTATTCATAAATTTTTTCAGCTTTCCAATTTCCATGAGAACCGCTTATTTTATATTCTATATATCTCGAACCATTAGGGTTTTCTTCTTCGTCGCCTTGATTATCAAACATTCCTATAATATTAGTTGATATTAAAAATAAAGCATGCTGATTCTTAGGTCCGTCAATGTTTCCATCTCCAAGAACTTTATAAGGATCAAGAGATTTTATATCTTTTAAATATCTGTCATAAGGATTATATGTCTCTATAGTATTTAATGTATCATCAGCCATATACCATATAAGCTCCCATTCGCTGTAATCAACTGCCATAACTGCTAAACTTCTTACAGATAAATAAAGTATATCATTAGCTTCATCATATACTAAAGAATTACAATGTGCCCAATCCATAGGAAAATCTTTTTTTCTTCCTATACTGTAATATCTGTTATCTTTATCAAATATTAACTTTTTTAAATATTCTTTTTCTTCTTCATTCCCATTTTGATTAACTATTTTTTTTATCAAATCTCCTACATACAGGTCTCTAATCATATTTCCATTAGTATCAACTTCGCAGATTCTGTCCTCCACTCCCCATTCCGAATTGGCAAGCATTATATAATTGCTGTCAGAGTTTTTTCTAATAACATCATGGTGAATACCTATATCCAAATTTATAGCATTAAGTTTGGCATTTCCAAGCAAATCGCTTACACCCATAGTATCATAAATTACGATATCATTATCTTCATTAATTACTTTAGCTATTTCATTTGTTAGGTAAAAATTTGAATAATTCACATAGCGTAAATTTCCATTCCTGCTTACACCCATTAAAAATACGCCCTTTTGACTTCTATTTATAACAGGACTTACAAAATATATCTCAGCATTATTATCTTGTAAATTGCTTATAGAATTTTCATCATTAATATTAAAGAAATATACATTTTCTTCCGGTTCTAAATTTCTTATAACTCTATTAGTGGCAGGTACATAAATTTCATCAATAGATAATTTTCCTACTATTATATTAGTTGTTATTCTGTTTGTTCCGTTTATTATATGTATAGTATTTGTATTTTCTGAATAAAGCCCATGTATTGCAAAGTTAGAACCATAATTCTGAGGATAAGTATGTATTATATTTTCATCTCCTAGTCTTCCTTCTGTGATTACTGTAACAGGATAATTATTATTAGTTTCCATTTTATATACTAATGATAAAGGAGTTTGTCCATTTGGATTTAATATAAGTTCTCCTATTTTATCATCAGGAAGCGGAGTAATTTTATTTGAGCATGACAATAAAGCTAATGATAAAATTATAAATAATAATTTCATGTTTGTTAAAATATTATTAATTTTTGATATAAAAAAGGAAGATAATAATTTGTTTTTCATAATTATAGATGATACCTTAATAAAATATAATTTTTTTTATTCTAAATAATAATACAATTAAATGCAATAAAAATCGTATAAAAATTGCCTTCAATTTGAATATATTGTTGTAATATTATTACTTCATATTCAATTATAAAACTTCATAAAATGAACAAATTTTATTTATATTTGTATTATATGTATAGTATTTATGTATGGTTAATATTTGCTTTGTATGTTTTTGTATTTTTAATAAAAAAATGCCAACAATTAATATTGTAAAAAAGATTTACAATATTATAATATTTTATGGGAACTATTTTTCATATTTATTCGTCTAATAATTAAAGTTTAGATATGTAATAACTTGATATTTTTTACTCTAAGTTTATAATTGAAATTCATATATAGGAAAATTAATATAAACTTTTCTAGGAGCGGATAGTGAAATTTTATGCTACTTTAGTTTTAAGTTTATTAGTATTAAGTTTTGTTTTATATTCTCAGGATGCAGTACAGGAAGATGAAATTGCCGCTAATAATAGAATAACCATTACTTTAGAAGATGCTTTGAATATGGCTTTCGATAATGACAAAACATTAAAGCAGGCAGAATATGATGTACGTATAGCACAGGTGCAGAAGGATGCTTCATTTTCTGATTTATTTATGCCTTCTTTAAGCATAAGCGGAGGATTAAATTTAGCTGAATCAAAAGAATATTCTATGAATGATTTAAATACTGGTATTTATTCCAGTCCTGATACATGGTCAGCAAGCGCCACTTTATCAAAAACTCTATTTACAGGTTTTAGAAATTGGAATACTGATAGAGCAAGAGATGTTAATTTAAAGATGCAGAAAGATATTTATTATGATGAGATGAAAAATGTTGACCTTAATACAAAATTAAATTTCTATAATACTTTTGTGGCACAGGAAAATTACAGAGTATATCTTCAGCAGCAGCTTAATTACAGCAACAGAATGAGAGAAGCATATATAAAATATAGAAATGGTCAGGTTTCTGAGTATGAATATTTGAATGCTAAAGTTCAGTATGAAACTACAAAGCCTCAGGTTATAACATTAAGCAATCAGTATCAAAGTTTGAAATTGACATTTATACGTCAAATAGGTATTACAAATGTTGCGGATGATGTTGATTTGGTAGGAAGTATATTAGATGCAACAAATATAACATTGCCGGATATACCTTATGATGATTTGCTTACTATTATAATGAATAATAATATAGAATTAAAAAATATGAGCAGTAATTTGGAAATGCTGGAATATAATAGAAAAGTTGCAAGAAGCTATTTATGGCCTACATTATCAGCTAATGCTAATGTTGGAGTTACCAGCGTAGATAAAATAAAGATGAATAGTAATAGAGAATTTTATAAGGATAGAACAGGAGAATTCAGCTGGGGAGTAGGATTTTCATTAAATTATGCTCTTGATTCATTGCTTCCTTTTTCATCTACGGCAAAAGGGGCTGAAGAGATTGAACTTAGCATAAGACAGATGGAAGTTAGTTATGAGCAGTTAAGAGATACTATAGAGGTCAGCAGCAGAGATTTGATTGCAACAGCTAAATCGCAGGCAGTTAATTTACAGTCCCAGGCTGAGAACGCAAAGACTGCGGCTTATGCTTTGCAAATGGCTCAAAGACAGTACAGAGGCGGTACTTTATCAACACTCGAAGTTAATGACGCTGAAGTAACTTATTTGAATGCACAGCTTGCATATTTACAGGCTATATATGAATATTTTTCAAGCACATTACAAGTATTAAAGCTTTTAGGAGCTTAAATAGGAGATATATGATGAAATTTGAAAGATTAATTATTTTAATATTATGTTTAACAATATTTTCTGTTTCATGCGGAAAAAATAAGGCAGATTTAAAGAAGAAAGAAAATCCTATAAGTGTATTAGTTGCTGCTCCGATAAAACAGCATTTGGATGAATATTTAGAGCTTTCTGCGGAGATTAAAGCTATAAAAGAGGTTGAAATATCATCCGATGTTCCTGGAAAAATAGCTAATATATTAAAATATGAAGGAAGTTTTGTTAATAAAGGCGATACTATAGCATTGATTGACAGATTTGTTATAGGTGCAAATTATGCTTATGCTCCGGCCAGAACTCCTATTTCAGGTTATGTTACAACTACATATATGGCAGTAGGTGCTTCAATAGCTGCTGCTACTCCTATAGCTAATGTTGCTGATATAAGCCAATTAGAAGTTGAAATACAGGTTCCTGAACGCTCTATTGCTGGTATAGAATTAGGACAAAAAGTATTTATAAGAGTTCCTTCATCTCCTAATAAAGAAATAGAAGCTACTATTACAAAAAGAGATTATGCAGTTAATCCTTCTACACGTACTTTGATGGTTAAAGCTTTGATAGATAATAAAGACAGACTTCTTTTACCTGGTATGTTCTCAGATGTATCAATATTGCTTAATTCTGCCGATAATGTATTCGTTATACCAAACAGTTCCGTTTTCAGCGATGATTTAGGTAAAAATTATATATATATAGTTAAAGAAGATAATTCAAATAATCCCCCTGCAGAGGGAAAAGTAACTGAAAGTACAAATATGAAATATAGAGCTTATACAAGAGAGGTTAATATACTATTTACTTCTAAGGATAAAGTTGCTTTAAGCGGAGGACTTGAAGAGGGAGAAGAAGTAGTTATGTTCGGACGTGAATTCTTAAAAAATGGTTCATTAGTTAATAGAATAGAAAATGACCCTACAATATTAGAATATATAACACCTCCTACAACATTAGCATCTGCTCAAACAAATACATCCGATGACACAAATTCAGGAGTAAATAATACAAATACAACACCTACTAGACCAACAACAGCTACTGCTAATCCGGCGACAACGGTAAGAAATACGAATACTGCTAAACCTGCTGCAACGGTAAGAAATACAGATGCTGCTAGAAATACAAATACTGCAACAGCGAGAAATACAAATAATACAGCTGCAAAACCTTCTACTGCAAAAGAAAATAATAACACTCAAAATGGTTCCGGAGATGGTATTTATTCTATTGGAGGCTGATTTATATAATTTGATGTAATTGTTTTTTTATTTAAGGAGCGATTTTTTTATGAGAAGTTTTATTGAATTAATAGTAAAAAGACCGGTTGCCGTATTTATGGGTGTAGTTGCCGTAATTATACTCGGTGCTGTAAGTTTATCTAGGCTTCCGGTAGATTTTTTGCCTGATATGGAATTACCTTATATAAGTATTAGAACTACGTATGATAATGCTGGTCCTGAAGAAGTTGAAAAATCCGTTTCAAAGATTATTGAGGGAGCAGTTTCTTCTGTTAATAATATTAAAGAGGTAAGTTCATCTTCTGAGGAGGAAGATTCGAGAGTTTTTGTAGAATTTAACTGGGGAAGTGATTTAGCTTCTGCTACAGCTGATATTAGGGAAGCAATAGACAGAATAAGAAAATCTTTGCCTGATGATGCGGAAAGCCCTGCTGTTTATAAATTTTCTACTGATAATATACCTATTATGGAAGTATCTTTCTATGGTACAGAAAACTTATCTGCATTATATAATTTAGTAGATAACCAAGTATTAACAAGTATAGAGCAGGTAGGCGGTGTAGCGATGGCTGAGATTAGGGGAGGATTAAAAACTCAGGTAAAAGTTGATGTTGATATGAACAGACTTCAGGCTTACGGACTTGATATTAATTCTATTGTAAACACTTTGGCATTAGAAAATCAAAATATATCCGGCGGTGAAACTTATGAGGGAGTTTATAAATATACTTTAAGAACTACAGGAGAGTTTAAAAACGTTAATGATATAGGTAATGTTGTTGTGGCATTAAAAACTAACAGTACTCCTATAAGACTTAGAGAATTAGCTACTATTTATGAAGGATACGATGAAGACGGAGATATTATCAAAGTTAATGGTACTCCGGCTGTTACTGTTTCTATAAATAAAGAATCCGGAGCAAATACTGTTGCTGTTTCCGATGGTATAAAGAAGAGACTTGATACTCTTAATCTTCCGGAAGGAATTAAATATGAGGTATTATTTAACAGTGCTGACAATGTTAATAAAGCTATAAAAGGGGTTCTTGATACTGCTTGGCAGGGAGGTTTATTCGCTGTTATAATATTAATGCTTTATTTATGGAATGTAAGAACAGTATTAATTATTGCCGTATCTATTCCTATGTCTATAATTGTTACATTTACATTAATGTATTTCTTCGGAACTACTTTAAATATTATATCGCTTTCAGGTCTTGTACTTGGTATTGGTATGATGGTTGATAACTCTATTGTTGTACTTGAAAATATATTCTTCTATAGGAATAATGGTTATGGTAAATATTCATCTGCTATAGACGGTACTTCTACGGTTGCACTTGCAATATCTGCTTCTACACTTACAACAATAGCCGTATTTTTGCCTTTCCTTTTTGTTGAAGGTCAAACTGGTCAGATGTTCAGAGACTTATGTATAACTGTTACTGTTTCTATGATAGCTTCTTTGGCTGTTGCTTTAACTATAGTTCCTATGTTGGGTGCGAGACTTGTAACTACAAAAAAATCTAAGCATTTAGTAAAATTTGAAAATTTCTTTGATAAGCATTTTCACTCTAAAGTTAATTTTATATATGAAAAGATATTAACCTATTCTATAGGTCATAAAACGAGAGTTCTTATACCTGTTATATGTTTAGTTGCGGCAGTTATTGTAATTGGTATTATATTTATAGGTAAAGAAGGTTTCCCAGAATCAGATGAAGGTCAATTCAGAGCTCAAATTACAATGCCTGTTGGTACCAGAAAGGAACAAACTTCATCATTTGTTGATAGAATGAGAAAGGATGTTGAAGAGGTTGTAGGCAAGGATTTAAGCAGGGTTCAGACTAGAGCAAGATCCGGTTCAGATGCCAACAGAGGAGAAATCAGAGCTCAGTTAATAGATAAATCTCAAGGCAGAACTATGGAAACAGAAGAATATGTAGAGCTTGTAAGAAAGAGATTATCAAGCTATCCTGCCACAATCAACGTTGACAGTGTTACTAGTATGAAAGGAAGCGGAAACAGTGATTCCAGCGGTATAGATATAGATATAGTCGGAGAGGATTTAACAAGAGCTAGAGAGCTTGCTAATAGCGTAATAGCTGCTTTGCAGGATGTTCCTGGACTTAGGGACGTACGTTTGAAAAAGAGTGATGCCAGTCCTGAGCTTAATGTTACAATTAACAGAGATTTAGCTTCTAAAATGGGGCTTAATATAAATACGGTTGCTAATTCCATTAAAACTAGTTTCGGAGGAACTACTGCTACTAGAATGACGCCTGAGAATTCAGATGTTACCGACATTGATGTTATAGTAAGACTTAATGAAAGAGACAGAATCAATATAGATGATGTTAAGAGGATGCTTATACCTACTAGTGCCGGAATGGTTCCTGTTTCTTCTGTTGCAAATGTGGATAAAACTTTTGCTCCTAGCGAGATTAACAGAAAGAATGACAGCAGAATAACTTCTATCACAGCTTCCGGATATGGAAGACCTATGAACCAAATAATGATAGATATTCAGGCTGCTATTAATGAGAAAGTATTTGTACCTTCCGGATTTACTATAGTTTATTCGGGAGATTATGAGGACATGCAGGAAGCATTCGGACAGCTTATACAGGCATTATTTTTGGCTTTAGTATTAGTTTACGCTATTATGGCAAGTCAGTTTGAATCTTATATTGCTCCTTTCGTTATAGCTTTAGCAATACCTTTCGGATTTGCCGGTTCTCTTGTATTATTATTAATATCCGGACAAACTTTAAGCGTATACAGCGGTATTGGGGTTATAGTTCTTATTGGTATTGTAGTAAATAATGGTATTGTACTTATTGACTATATGAATCAGCTTATGCATGAGAAGAAGATTAACGGGGATGCTGCTGCTTTAATAGCAGGTCCTAGACGTTTAAGACCGGTTCTTATGACTTCTCTTACAACAATACTTGGTCTTCTTCCTATGGCATTATCAGGAGGCGAGGGTAATGAGATGTATCAGCCTTTATCATTAGCAGTTCTTGGAGGGCTTACAGTTTCTACAATGTTTACTCTTGTTATAGTTCCTACTGTTTATGCTGCTATTAGAAACAGAATACCTCTTAAAGATTATGAGGCTAAAGATATTGAAAGCAGAGAAACAGCCGGTATTGATGATGCTTTAAGCACACCTGGTAAATAAAAATTAAAAAATATATATTAAAAGGCTTGAGTTTTTATAAACTTAAGCCTTTTTTATTTTAACCTAGTTTTGTTAATTAAATTCCAAGTCTAATAAAAACTTGGGCGGGTATGCTTTTTTAATTAAACAGTAAAATTAATTGGAATACTATTTTTATAAAGGTATTAAATTTATAATGGGGCTTATAAATAAAGCAAAAATTATTTTTTTGTGATAAAATTTGCTTTTTTATATAAAAATCTTATATTTAAAATATATAAAATGATTAATAAAAAATAAAGAAAATTAAGGATAAAAAATGAAAACTAAACTATTTTTAATATTAGGAATTTTGATTGTTTCTATATCATGCAGCAGTCCGTCAAATCCTACAGCATCTTATAATAATACATCTAGTACGGTTTCAAACACTAAAAAGAATGCTTTGGAAGTTGCGGAGTATTATCCTGCATTTGTATATAAAGGTGAAGGCGTATATAGAATTAATGGTGAAACATTTCCTGAAGGAGAAAGTATAAGAATAGAAATATATGATGATAATTCTATAGATGTTTTTAGATCACAAAAATATTTTATGTTTGAGCACGTTAATAAAAAGGACAATTATACACAGCCGAACAATATCATGACGGTTATAGACATACATTAGAAATGACAATTACAGGGGATAAAGCTAAAGTAGTATATACTATACAAGGAAATCAGGAAAATTATCATTTTGAATCTGATAAGCTTGTAAAAGTAGTAAAATAAGAAGCTTACGTACTTACCAGCATATATTGCATAGATGAAAGAAATATTATTAATTTCTTTCATCTGTGGTTTTTTAATGATATTACATATCCTGCCCAATTACTTTTACATTAAAAATCACTCCTAGAATATATAAAGCATATTCATAATAAATATAATTATAATTTTTTATGTTTACTATGTGTTAATTAGAATTATAGTAAATAATTAAATTTGATTATTCTAAGCCGTATATTTTTAAGAATTCATTTAATATAGTATGCATTATTATTCTTTTTTTATCATAATCCAAATTTCTAGTAAGCTCTATACCGAATGCTTCTATATTTTTTTTAGCAGCATAAAATGTTATTGTTGTAGGCATAGGATAATACATTTGTCTGAATTTGAATTTCATAGGCTCTATTCTTGAATTGATATTATTTAATACTTTTACAACTTTATCATCCAATTTTCTGCTGTCATATATAATAGAATCTCCAAAAAACTCTTTAAATCCGTTTCCTTCATGAAGAGTTAAAACAACATCAATATTATATTCATCAAGCATATCCATATACTCTTTTGCTAATTTGTCAGTATCAGTTCTATGAATTTTTTTATCGAAAAATCTATTATTTATATCCTGACCTTCTATTGCTCTAGTATTTAATCTGTATGCTTCAGGCACAGCAATAGGAACAACAGTCAAGCTTCCTCTTTTTATAGGCATATTAAGTCTTTCCATAGCTACATCTGTACCTACTCTCTCATTTCCATGAGGCACTATCAAGAATATATTAGGCCCTTTTTGAGGATGTACTATTCTGTATATTGTTGTTTCATTTTTAGTGCCTTCCATGATTTTAAAGCTGTATCTGTCTATATCTTCGTTTAGATGTGTTGCAACTTCGCTTTCTAATTGTCTTGATACACTTTCTATTAAACTTTTTTCATTTGCTGTAGTTCTATAAGGTCCGTTCATTATTGGTATTATTGAAGTTTTATGATGAGGTTCTAAATAATAGCTCATTCCTAATTCAATTTCAGGAGTAATTTTCACAGCATTATCAGATGTTATAACAGAAACTTCATTATCATAAGAAATAACAGCAAAAGACTTTCCTTTAAATTTATATACTTTATCATCTTTATTTATTGTCATTTGAACATCGTCATTATGCTTGCTTTTTATGTACATATATCCTGAATCCAATGTAAATTGTTCATTTTCATAAGTAAGTTTTGAACTAGGCATTAAGATAATAGATTTTTCTCCATTATCTATAACAATGTAGGATTCTTCTTTTGTCGATATAGAAAAATAATCATCAGGAAAACTTTTGTTCAAATCAGAATCTGCATGTTTTTCATTAACAATTACAGAAGCTTCACCTTGTCTTGATATAACTCTGAAATTATTAGCGAAAGCAATGCTGTCTATTATAAAAAATAATACAGAAAAGATGTATATATTGAACTTCATATAAAAACCATAAAATAAAAATACTGTTTTTATTATCGTATATTATAGAAAATGCTTTAAATAAAAAGATTTATTTAAAGCATTTGAATTTAATTATTCTTTAGAATAAAGTATATTTCCAGGTGATATTATATTTACATTTTGTATATATTTTGCTGAGGCAGGAGAGCCGTCATTTTTTAGCTTTATATCGAGATGATAATTGTCATCAATATATTCAAAATATATACTAGGCAGTATGCTTACATTTTTACTGTTATAAGCATTTATAGAAACCCCATAATATAAAAGTCCAAGCATTACAGTATATCCGTAAAATCCGTCTCCTTTGGATAAGTCAAAAAATGATGCTGGTATTGTTACTTTTAGTTTATCATTTTAATAATACGAAACAAAATCTTCCTGTACATCAACTGTTCTTTTAATTCCGTTATATATGCAGCTTCTTTTTCCAGTGTATCCTTTATTTATCATTTCTTTAGGAGCTGGAGATTTATCAATCATTCCCACTATCATATCTGAAGAATTTTTATTTTTATATAAACATATCCTACAGTTTCATCTTCATAAACAGGAAATTGAATCTCTCCAACCCAATCATTATAGCTTATAATATATCCGTAATATCTTCCATAATATAAATTTTCTTTTTTTATTTTGCTGCTGTAAATACCATCTTTATCAAAATTAACTTTTTCTGTTTTGTTTGAAACAATTAAGCCTTTTATCATACCATTGTTTATTGTGACATCAACTGGTCTGTTGCCTGTTTTGTCTGCATTAAAAAATTTCCAATTACCATTGTATTTACTATCTAATCCTTTAATTGTGTAACCGCTTTCAGATGATTTAAGAGGAGAAGTTACATTATTAGATTCCTTACTGCAGCTCAACATAAATAATATAATTATAGTAATACAGATTATTTTTTTTATCATACCGTTTATCCTTATTTTTATATATATGTTAACATGTATTAAAATATTAATCAATATAATTTATTTAATGATAATTATTATTAAATAAGTATTTTTTACAATACTAATAGCTTTATAAAAAAATAAACATTAAGTATTTTAATTTATAGTTGATATTAAAAAAGGCCTGAATCTAATTAAAGACTCAAGCCTAATATTCAATAAGGGATACAATTATTAAAGTTATGCCAATGAAACCTGTCCGTTATGTCTTATTGATAGTTCTAAAGAGTTAGTTAATTTTATTTTATAGAATTCTATTCTTTTATTAATTTCAAATACATAAGCATTATTATATTTTTTCATAATTCTTTTAACTTT
>NZ_CALXRN010000050.1 GCF_944390595.1 uncultured Brachyspira sp.
TATTATCAGAATTGAAAGTTGTAAGATATAATGAATTAAAAAGAATAATATATAATATATCTCATAAAACATTGAGTTTATCTTTGAAAGAATTGGAGAAAGATGATTTAATAGTAAGAAAAGAATACCCTCAAATACCGCCAAAAGTAGAATATAGCCTATCAAAAAGAGGAAAATCTCTTATACCTATATTGGATGCTATATGTATTTGGGGCGAAAAAAATAAAAAATAATTTTATTAAGTGAAATTATTAAATAATAAAAAATTATTTTTTGCTGTTTTTAATAAACTTTTTTATATTTTTTAAGAAGTCAGACTTTCCATTTTCATCTATAAGAATATATTTAAGCATAAATCTTAAATAAGGATGATAAACATATAAAGTCTCTTTTATAGTTATTTTTGTTTTATTATTATCAGCATCTTCTAGTATGTAAGTCCATAAAACAGTAAATTCATTTTCCATTTTTACTATTGATATTTCACTATTTTCAACTCTTCTAACCTCTACGAATTCCTGATATGTTCTTCTATTGGTATAAGTCTGCATTACTTTTAATTTATCGCCTTCTAATTTCTGGGTATTAACTACAGATATATATTTTAACCATATAGGATAATTATCATAATCCTTTAATAAACTATATAATTCATTTCTCGGTATATCCAATATTTCTGTTTTATCTTTAGAAAAAGAAGGAGGCATTTTTTTACCTATTGATGTAGGCAGCAATATCATAAGACCCATTAAAAATAAAGGTAAAATTATAAATACTGGAACTAAATAAAATAACATTTCTATTGTCCTTTTTTAATTAAAGTGTAAAATTTAGAATGATAATATTTGTTGAAAAAATTTTTTGATATAATAAGTATTATACCGCAAAAAGGAACTGCAAATAATACTCCAAGTATACCGAACAATACACCGCCTATTATGGTACTGAACATTACAGCTATAGGATGTATTTGTACAGATTTTCCTAATATTTTAGATGCCATTAAACCGGAATCTAGTATTTGTATAACTCCATATATTATAATCATTTTCAATGCACCATGCCACCATATAGGTTCTGTAATAACTCCTACAAACATAGCTGCTAAAAATGCTATGAAAGGTCCTATAAATGGTATATAATTTAAAAGTCCTCTAAGCAATGCAAGCATAAAGGCATATTTAGTAGATGTTATGGACAGCAGTATGTAGCTTATAATAAAAAATGATACAGCAAGTATAGTCATTCCTCTTATATAGCTGTTAATAATATCATTTGATTTAATCATTATATCGCTAATTGATGTCTGCCATCTCATAGGAAGAAGTTTAATAATTTTAGATTTTATATTTTGAAAATCAAGCATTAAATAGAAAGTAACAAAAGGCAGTATAACAAAATATGAAAATATTATGCTGAATATTGTTGTAATACTATTTATATTTTGAAATTTTATATCTGTAACTTTTTTATATATTAAAGTAAGCATGCCGTTGCTTCCAAATAGAAAATCTTTTATTGAATCAGAATCTATAGCCATATCTATATTGAAACTTTTTCCAACAGTTCTGTTCAATCTTTCAGATATGTATATAAGCAATGAGGAAATAGAATTATATATCTTATCAACATATTGAGGTAAATTCCTTAATATAACATCCATTTCTTCAATAGTTCTAGGAAGAATGAACATAACAAATATTATAGCAAATATTACCAATGGTATGAATATTAATAAAACGCCTATTATTCTAGGAATTTTTTTTTCCATTTTTGTAATTAGAGGATCAAACATATATGCTAAAAATATACCCCATAGAAAAGGAGCTACTAAATATCCGGCTTCTTTTATTACCCATAACATGAATAAAAAAGATACCAGACATACCATAGTTTTAGCCCATATATATCTCCAAAATGGAATTATTGCAGATATCAAAATTATGTATAATATAATTGGATTAATAATATTTTTTATTAAAAAGCAGAAATAAAAGAAAGCAGAAGATACACTTATAACTAATAATATTTCTCCGCCGTTTATCAATATTTTATTATGATTTAATATATGTCCGTTTTTTTCTTTCTTGAAAAAACCACTTTTATTATTGTCCATCATATCATGCTGTCTTTATAAAGTTATTAATAAGTTTTAATAATATAGTAGAAACATATTTTTTACAATATCATAAAATAAAAATTAGAAAAAATATTATTTTTAACAAAAAAAGACTTGATATTTTTTTTGTATTATGATATACTCTAGTTCATATCGTTGATGATTAAAAGGGCCTGTAGCTCAGATGGCTAGAGCGTTCGACTGATAATCGAAAGGTCGGTGGTTCAATTCCTCCCAGGCCCACACGCTCAGGTTCTTTAATATATATACGGGGGTTTAGCTCAGTTTGGGAGAGCGACTGCCTTGCACGCAGTAGGTCGTGGGTTCGATCCCCATAACCTCCACAGTTTTAATAAGCGATTTCTAAATTATAATATTTAGGAATCGTTTTATTTTATTAACTTTTAAAGGGGGATTCTTTATGGTAAAAAAATCATTATTAGCATTAATTGTAATATCTTTAATACTAATTCCTTTAAATACTGCTTACTCTCTTACTCAAGATGAAGAGACTTTTTTAGATGCTGCTATCTTCGGAGATGAAGATGTTATAGAAAAAATACTCAAAAAAAATATCAATATAAATATTCAGGATGATGTTGGAAATACAGCATTAATATTAGCATGTATGGAAGGACATATTGAAGTTGTAAAACTATTGGTTAAAGCTAATGCTGATAAATCAATAGTAAATAAATATGGAAATAATGCCCTATTCTATGCTAAACAAAAAAATTATCCTGATATAGTAAAGCTAATACAATAATATATTATTCATCTGTAATAATTATTATTTCATAAGAATTATTCACTTTTTTATCTGAGCGTGGATTTAATATTACTGTTGACTGTTCTTTTAATCCTATTGCTATTTTCTTTTTATTTAATAAATAATTATAAATATCCAAAAAGCTCATTTCATTATTTGCACCAAAATATTTACTATAAGGTATCATTATAATATCGCTTCCATTTTTAGTTAATAGGTCATTAAATATATAAAGTAAATTAGAATCTTTTGATGATGTTGCCATTAAAGTACCTATTAATTTACCGCTTACTATAAAATCTCTAATATCATCTGAATATACTAAATTTCTATTTTCTATTGAATTTATCAATGATAATATTGGTATATTATATTTATCTTTCACTATACGTCTTATTATTACTAATAAATTAATAGCTTCAATATCTGTTTCCATAGTTTCTGATATTAATACAATCTTTGTTATTTTATTATCTTCTATTTTTTTCTCTATAAACTCTTTTTTATATTCTTGCTGTATAATATCAGAATAATATACCTTTGTTATACTTTTATCTTCTACATATTCATGTATTTCTTTCATTATTTCATTTTCTTTATTGTTTTCTAATATAATTAAAACATTATGATTGTATGATATATTATCATCAATATGATTAGTTATATCTATAATATCATCATCATTACCATTTCTGAATAAAACAACAAGTTCATCGTCTTTTTTTATTCTATAATCTACATCTGGTATATACAAGTTTGTAAGTTCAGCTTCTTTTTTAACTAAGCCTAATAATATTTTATTTTTATCTATATACTTTAGAGAGAGTTCTTTGAAACTCATATTATCAATATTATGATTATAAATTATTTCGATATCTATACCTTTAATATCAAATAGTTCTTCATAAATACTGCTTAATCCTGTATATATAATGCTTTGACCTATGAGTTTATATAGAATTTCATATTTATAAATTATATGTATATTAAAGAAATTAGTATCATTTATAGAAGATATAATTTCTATGCTTTCTTTTTTATTTACTAATACACATATATCTATTTTTACTTTATGTTTATGATTACTCTCTTCCATTATCCTTTTGAGAGAAAGAAGTATTTTTAATGATTCTGTATCATTATCGTTAACTATAGAAATACTAGTAGCTTTTTCTATATTAAGCAGCAATAAATTTTCATATATGCTTGGATTTCCCTGTCTTATTATAATATTACTCTTTTTATAGTTTTTTAAAAATGATATTCTTTTCTTTATTGTATTATGGTCATATTCAGAAAGAAGAACTATTTTTTTAGCCCTTCCTTTTATAAATTCATCTATTATAGTTAAAACTTCTTCTCCGTAACCTAATATTATTGAGTGATTACGCTCCATTATAAAAGCATTACCTTCTGTAAGATTTTTTATTCTTTCCTGTAATGAGTTATTTATCATTGCAATAAGTAAACCCCATCCGCAAACTCCAAAAAAAGTTACAGCCAAAAAAGTTATTACAATTCCATTAACTCCTCTTTCTGATTCAGCTGCTGATATATTACCGGTATCTATAAACTGCATTAAACTGTCCCAGAATGCGTCAAAAATAGGATAGTTAAATGCTAGCTTCATAAACAATGATACAATAAGAAGTATTGATAATATTATAATGATTAATACTATTAATTGATGCAATAGTCCTTTATTAAATATTCTGTCTATTCTATATCTTATATATTTTAAAATTCTATAAAAAAACATAACATAATCTCCAAATTAATTATTTTTTATAAGATCGTAATTAGTAATAACAACTATTTCATCTGTAGTATTAATTATAACATTAGCCATAGGATTTAATACTATTTTAGAAATACTTTTAATTCCAATAACAATAATACCTTTTTTTAACAGTTCTAAATGTATATCCATAAATTCTTTAGGTTCATTGAAATGATCTGAATATTTTTGCATAATTATATCCTTACCATTTTTACTAAGCAACCCATTAAATACAGACAATATATCAGGATTAAGTGAAGCATGTGCCATAAGAATACCTATAAGTTTACCGCTTACTATAAAATCTCTAATATCATAGGAATATATTAAATCTCTATTTTCTATAGAATTAATCAGTGATAATATAGGTATATGATAATCATTTTTTCTAATAATTTGTCTAATAATAAGAAGTATATTGATTGCCCTTACATCTGTATCTATATTTTCAGATATAATTATAATTTTAGTTATATGATTTTCATTTATATTTTTTAATAAATATTCATATTTAATTTTAACATTATCTATGTCGCTGTAATCTAATTGTATAATTTCACTATCATTATTATATATTGATATTATTTCCATTATTTCAGAACTTATAATATTATTACATATTAATAATACTTTATGTTTGTATTTAGGTTCTATACCCACATGTGAACTAATATGTATATTTTCTTTTCCTTTATTTTTATATAATATAATTAAATCATCTTTATTTTTAATTAGACTATTATATCCTGGACTAAATAAAGTTTTATCTTTGTTGTCAATAAATCCTAATAATATTTCATTTTTATTTAACATTTTTCTGCTTGCATCTATAAATTTCATATTTTCAAGATTATAATCTTTTTCTATTTTTATATCATTTCCATTATAAGAAAAAAGTTCTTCATAAACGCTGCTTAAACCAGTATATACTATACTTTGAGCTATAAGTTTATAAAGTATTTCATATTTGTACACAGCATGTATTTTAAATATTTTATCTTCTATAGATTTTATTATTTCTATACTTTCCATATTATTGAGGAGAACACAAATATTCATAGTATTATGTCTATTATCAGATTCATCTGAAATTTTTTTAAGAGATAATAATATTTTTAATAATTCTGTATCATTATCATTTATAATTGATATGCTATGTGATTTTTCTATATTTAATAATTTGAGATTTTCTATTATGTTAGGATTGCCTTCTCTTATGATAATGTTAGCTTTACCATGTTTTTTCATAAATACTATTCTCTTTTTTATACTGTCAGCATCATGTTCAGATAGAAGAACTATCTTTTTAGCTCTTCCTATAATAAATTCTTCTATAATACTTAAAGCCTCTTCACCGTAGCCTAATATAATAGAATGGTTACGTTCCATTATAAAAGAATTTCCTTTGCTTAAATTATATATTCTTAATTGTAATGAATTGTTAATCATTGCAATTAAAAGACCCCATACACATACACCAACGAAATTAATAATTAAAAATATTATTACAATACCAAAATGTCCATCAACTGCTGATATATTTCCAGTAGCAATAAATTGATTAACTCCTTCCCAAAATGCTTTTTCTAATGGGTAGTTAAATAAAAAACGCATAAATATGGAAGTTCCCAAAAGCATACATAAAATACCCAAAACTAATATGATTAATTGATATACTAAGCCTTTATTAAAAAGTCTGTCTATTCTGTATTTAATATATTTATGTATGCTCTTAAATATCATAAAATATTAACTCCTCGCTTTCTTCAGCTAAAATATAATTTGTTATAATTATAATTTCATCTTTATTATCTAATAAGCATTCATTGTTAGGATTTAGTATAACATCATTATATCTTTTTACACCTATAAGTATTATTTTTTTATTTAATAGAGATAAATAAACTTCTTTGAATGTCTTTGGTTCTTTAAAATAATCAGAATACGGAGACATTATTATATCTTTTACATTTTTACTGAGAAGTCCATAAAAAATATATAATATATTTGAACTTAAAGAAGCCTGAGCCATAAGCATTCCTATAAGTTTACCGCTTACTATAAAATCTCTAACATCATCTGAGTATATTAAATTTCTTTTTTGTATTGAATTAAGTAATGATAATATTGCTATATTTAAATTTTCTTTTCTTATTATTTGTCTTATTATTAAAAGTATATTTATACTTTTTACATCTGTAATATTATCTTCTGATATTAAAACTATTTTTGTTATTTCTTCTTTTTTCAATTTTTCCAGCATGAATTTATATTTATTTTTTTGAGATTTTATTAAATCATAACTAAGCATTCTTATATTGTGATTTTCCATATATTCAGAAATCTCTTTTATTATTTCATCATACCTTTTTTCTTCGCATATTAATAAAATATTATTTTTATATTTTATAATATTCGGTTTTATATCAGGATATTCTTTTATAGAATCATCATTGTTGTTTCTAGATAATACTACTAATCTGTTTTCTTTTTTTAATATATTATCATGCTTTGGTATTAATAATTGACTTCTATCTTCTTTAGTTATTCCAAGAAGTATCATACCTTTATCAAGATACTTTAAAGCAGCATCCTCAAACGTGTGATTATCAAAATCATGATCCGTTTCTATATAAAAAACATTTCCGTCATTAGAAAATAGATCCTCATATACATTACTTAAGCCAGTATAAATAATGCTTTGTGCTATAAGCTTATAAAGAATTTCATATTTATAAATTATATGTATAACAAAGTTTTTATCCTCAATTGACTTTATAATTTCAATAGTATCCTCTTCATGTACAAGCACGCATATATTAATTTTATTCTCAAGTTCATATTCTGATATAATTTTTTTTAAAGCAAGAAGTATATTTAAAGATTCTGTATCATCATTATTTATGATTGATATACTGGATGATTTTGATATATTAAGCAGTTTAATATTCTCTATTCTGCTGCTGGTTCCCTCTCTTATTATAATATTAGTTTTTTTATAATCTTTTATAAAAGATATTCTTTTTCTTATAACATCAACATTATGTTCAGAAAGTATAATTATAGTTTTTACTTTAGCCATAATAAATTCTTCTACTATAGTTAAAGCCTCTTCTCCATACCATAATATTATTGCATGATTTTTTTCCATTATGAAAGCATTACCTTTGCTAAGATTATTAATTCTATCTTGCAAAGCCTTGTTAATCATAGCTATTAAAGAACCCCATCCGCAAACTCCAATGAAAGTAACCATTAAAAAAGTTATAACAAGTCCGAAACTTCCTTCAACCGAGGATATATTTCCGGTATCTATGAACTGCATTAGACTATCCCAAAATGCTCTCTTTGCCGGATACTGAAATACTATAATTATAAAAATAGAAACTATTAAAAGCAAAATTATGATTGCAAAAACCAAAAGCATTAATTGATAGAATAAACCTTTATTGAGCATTCTATCTATTCTGTATTTTATATATTTTGGTATATCTTTAAGCATATTTCAAATCTAATATTATTATATGATTTAAATTATACTAAACTATATTAAAAATTTCAAAATAAATTTTTAAAATTTCATCTTATCGCTTTTATATATATAATCCATTTGCCTTCCTTTATAATTTTTGCATAAGAAAATATAAAAATTATCTAATTTTCTAATATTATTATTTAACAATTTTCTATATGATTGAAAGTTTGTAATATATTCAATACTATCAAAATATTTATAAAGTAAATTTGTATCTGAAGATGTGCTTATATGATAAAAATCATTAGATATAAAATCTTTATCATTATACCAAAAATCAAATACTGTAGGGTGATATGTTCCCCAATTTAAACAAACAGATTCTTTTTCGGGTTGTATGTAAAAATTAATCATTGAAGGTATTTGATAATTTAATCCGAATATTCTTATATCTTTATCCATATAAGAATTATAATACTCTTTTAAATCATATCTTATGACATTATATTTATAATATCTGTCGGTAGGATCTCCTTTTATTGGTATAATAGGAATAAAATATTGAAGTATTATTATAAATATAGCTGTATTACAAAATAAAATATTGGCAAAAAATAAATTTCTAATATATTTTTTATTCCAATTCTTTGATATATAGTATGATACTAAAAATAATCCTCCAGCATATACAAATAATCCCCAATTTGCTTCTAGTTTATTCTTGAAAGATTTAAACAGTATGTAAATAAACGGCAGTAATGATATGAAAGCAAAATAGAAATCTTTTTCTATCTCTTTTTTATTAAAAAAATCTATAAATACTTTTACAATTAAATAACAAAACAATATAAAAAATAATGGACTATATAATCCTATTTGTGCTCCCCAAAAATCTAAAGTTCTATTAATACTTCCTATTTTATCTAATCTATTTATTATATATATAATTGGAGCAAAATCCGTTTGGAATACATAAACTACAAAAGGCAAATAAGTAATAAAAATTATAATACCAAATATATAAAATTCTTTTGAATAAAAAAAATCTTTTTTATTTTTTATCAAAAATAAAAATACTAATATTGTTATTATTATAATTAATGCATTAATTTTAGATAATAGAGCAAAACCAAATAAAAAACCAGATAAATAGAAATATTTTTTATCATAATATATAGACTTATAAAAATATATAATTGCAAGAATCATAAAATAAAACATTGGAGTATCTATGGTTACAATAAGAGAAAGACCAGCAAAAAATGGTATGATATTAAAAAGTATAACAGATATTATAGCAGTATTTTCATCTTTTTCTTTTTTTAAAAAAATAAATAAAACAATGGAAACTAATATACTAAAAATTAT
This sequence comes from uncultured Brachyspira sp., assembly GCF_944390595.1. GTDB lineage: Bacteria > Spirochaetota > Brachyspiria > Brachyspirales > Brachyspiraceae > Brachyspira. The sequence goes on from NZ_CALXRN010000050.1 coordinate 9,512, forward strand.
ACTTCCAATCCTCACTCCAAAACCGTTATAACCAAATACTAAAATACTAACCTTCATAAAAAAAGCAATACCGGCACCATGGTCAAAAAATCCAATTGGTAAATGTTTTGTCCATAAGGCATAATAAGCTTCATCATCTATTAATGTAGTAAACGTTAATAATATTATTTTAAATATATATAATATAATTATAAAGATAAATGATATTAAAAAAATTTTATTATATAGAATTTTTTTCATTGTTAAATCCAATAAACTAAGATGTGTTTTTGATTTTTATGTGTTAGAAAAAGAAAGTGTTTATTATGAGGATGAAAACGTTTTTGATGATGTTTGTTTTTTTGATTTTATTATAGCAATAATAAGGTATTTTATATTGGAATTTAGATTTATAATTTTTTGCAACGAAAAAAGAAAAGGAATGTTAATTAAAAGATATGGGTATGATAGTTGATTATAATTTATTAATTTAGAATTTTGCTGTTTGCTGTTTGCTGTTTGCTGTTTGCTGTTTGCTGTTTGCTGTTTGCTGTTTGCTGTTTGACATTAAAATATCCTACTAATAATTTTATTATATTATAAACTATATATTTTAAATTTCAATATTAATAAAAAAGGAAGCTCATTTTTATTTGAACTTCCTTTTTTAATAATTGTTATTATTTCTATATTAATTTTGTATATTATCCTAATATAGCAAGTAATACTCCGGCAGCAACTGCTGAACCAATAACTCCGGCAACATTAGGCCCCATAGCATGCATTAATAAGAAGTTATGAGGGTTAGCCTCTTGTCCAACTTTATTAGCAACTCTTGCAGCCATAGGCACAGCAGATACTCCAGCAGCACCGATAAGAGGATTGATTTTGTCTTTACTAAATAAATTCATTAATTTAGCAAGAAGTACTCCGCCTGCAGTACCCATAGAAAATGCTACTAAACCTAAAACTAATATACCCAATGTTTCAAAACGTAAGAATTTATCAGCAGCTAATTTACTGCCAACAGATAAACCTAACATTATTGTAACTATGTTAATTAATTCATTTTGAGCAGTTTTAGAAAGTCTTTCAGTAACACCAGATTCTTTTATCAAATTACCAAACATCAAAGCACCAATTAATGGAGCAGCATCTGGTAATAATAAAGCAACAAGTATTATAACAGTAAGAGGGAAAATGATTTTTTCTCTTTTACTAACAGGACGAAGCTGTTTCATTTCAATTTTTCTTTCATTTTCAGTAGTAAGCCATTTCATAATAGGTGGCTGTATTATAGGCACTAAAGCCATATATGAATAAGCAGCAACAGCAATAGCTCCTAACAAATGAGGTGAAAGTCTTGAAGCTGTAAATATAGCTGTAGGACCGTCAGCACCTCCGATAATACCTATTGAAGCAGCATCTTTCAATGAGAAAGAAATAACTGGTATATATGTAGATATTACCATAGCACCTAATAAAGTACCGAATATACCTATTTGAGCAGCAGCACCTAATAAAGCAGTTTTAGGATTAGCAATAAGCGGACCAAAATCAGTCATAGCACCAACACCGATAAATATGAATAATGGAAATAATCCTGATTCAATACCAAAAGTATATATCTGACCCAAGAAACCGCCACTACTTATAGTAACAGGTATGCCGTTCATTATTTCTACCACAGGTAAAGCAGCAATATTTGCAATAGGAATGTTAGCTAAAATTCCACCCATACCTATAGGAATAAGAAGTAATGGTTCAAATCCTTTAGCTATAGCAAGATAAACTAAAAGCAAACCTACACAAATCATTATAGCATTCTGCCATAATGGAGCAGATTTTACTTTAATATCATTTAATTTAGTTTGATATTTTTCCTGTTTACTCTTTTCAGCTTTTACTTGAGCATCTGCTATCTCTTTTTCACTTCTAGGAAATAAACCTCCGAAAGCAGTATTTCTCACCAAAGAAATAAGCGAATCTTTTATATTGAGAGGTTCCTGAGCACTTTCTTGAGGAAGCACTACAGATGCTGTCATAAAGATAAGTGCAAATACTAAAAATATTTTTCTCATTATTTTTATCTCCTTAAAATCAGCATCTATTATTAGCCAACTATAGCTAATTCCTGACCTGCAACTACAGCATCACCCGGTTTTACTTTTACTTCTTTAACTACACCGCTAGCAGAAGATTTTATTTCAACTTCCATTTTCATAGCTTCTACTATTAATATAGTAGTTCCATCTTGAACTTGAGTTCCAACAGGAGCAACTATTTTTAATACAGTTCCAGGTAAACCAGCAGTAACAGGAGTAGCAGAACCAGATGAAGCAGGAGCAGCAGCTTGAGCAGCACCGGCAGCTATACCATCTTTAATAGTATAATCATAGCTTACACCATCTACTATAGCTTTTCCATTTTCTATTTTTATACCATAGCTTGAACCGCCTACAGTAACAGTTACTTCATTGCTTGTAGCTTTAACACCTTCAGAAGCACCGCCTGCATTCTTTCTAATACCAAGTTTTGCTTCGCCTTTAAGGAATTGAATACCTTTTTCTTTACAAGCAGCAGCTATAAATACATTTTCATCAGAAAGATCTGTAATACCAGCATCTTTTAAAGCCTGTTCAGCAGCTTTTCTTCCTTTTTTAGGGTTTTTATCATCTATATCCATAGGAAGTTCTGTTGTAGGCTGTAAATTCAATTGCTCGCTTGCTATTTTTACTATTTCCGGGTCTGGAGTGGAAGGAGTTTTACCAAAATAACCTAATACCATTTTACCATAACCATCAGCTATTTTTTTCCAATCACCTTGCATTACATTATTAAATGCTTGTTGGAAATAGAACTGAGATACAGGGGTTACAGAAGTACCAAAACCGCCTTTTTTAACAACTTCAGTCATAGCTCTGATAACTTCTGGGAATCTATTCATTACATTAATATCTCTCATCATTTGAGTATTAGCTGTTAATGCACCGCCAGGCATTGGAGCAAATGGAATCATAGGTTCTACTGTTCTGCTTTCAGGCGGTAAGAAGTAATCTTTCATGCATTCTTTAAATACTTCTTCTGCTTCTCTTATTTTGTCTATATCAATATTCAATGCATATTCAGTTCCTCTTAAAGCATGCCACATAACTATTACATCTGTTTGGCAAGTACCGCCGGATACAGGAGCAGCTGAAAGGTCTATACAATCAGCACCTGCATCTAAAGCAGCTCTGTATTGAACAGCACCTATACCTGCAGTTTCATGGCTATGCATTTGTATATGTACATCTTTACCTAATATTCTTCTAGCTTCTTTAATAGTATCATAAACAACTTGAGGTGTTGCAGTACCTGAAGCATCTTTGAAACATACTGAATCGAAATCTACTTTATCTTTTATTTGAGTTAATACTTTTCCATAGAATGCAGCATCATGTGCACCTTCGCATCCTGGAGGAAGCGCCATCATACTAACACATACCTGGTGTTTTAAACCAGCTTCTTTAATACATTTTCCGCTGAAAATAAGGTTATTAACATCATTCAATGCATCAAAGTTTCTAATTGTTGTAATACCATGTTTTTTGAATAAGTCAGCATGCAGTTTAATCATTTCTCTAGGCTGAGATTCCAAACCTACAACGTTAACACCTCTTGCTAAAGTTTGTAAGTTTACATCAGGACCTACAGTTTTTCTGAAAGTGTCCATTACATCAAAAGCATTTTCATTGTTATAGAAGAATGCACTTTGGAATGTTGCACCGCCGCCTGATTCAAAATATGTAACACCGGCATTAACGAATGCTTCTACAGACGGCATAAAATCTTTAGACAATACTCTAGCACCATAAACAGATTGAAAACCGTCTCTGAATGCTGTTAGCATAAATTTTATTTCTTTTTTAGCCATTATTATTTCTCCTCTTAAATACAACTAATAATTATTTACTTTGATTTGCTGCTATGCACATGAGCCAAAGCTATTGCTATAGCTAGCATCTTATCGTTATTTGTTGACTGAACTGCCGCAGCTGGCGAAGAAGCTATTTCTTCTTTAGGCGGAGGCATCAACTCGTCTAGTTTAGCTACAACAGAGCTAACCAATTTCATAACAAAAACTAATATAATTAAAAACAATACAACTACGCCCATTCCTATGAGCATTATTTGTAAAGCTTCTATAATACTGCTATTCATAAAACAACTCCTAGTGATATAATTTTTTGATAATATATTATACACTATTATTTTCTTAATACAAGCACATTTATTACAAAATAAAACATATATATCACAATATCATAAAGTATGTAGAAATACTAAATATAGAATTATTTGATTGTTGACATTATATAAATTAGTATATATTATAAATTAATAACTATTTAGGACAATTATATTTATGGATATTAATTCAATGCCTATAGCAATTTTTGATTCCGGATTCGGAGGAATAACTGTTTTGAAGCAGTTGTTAAAAATATTGCCTAACGAAAATTATATATATGTTGGAGACAATGCAAATATTCCTTACGGCAGCAAGTCTAAAGAAGAAATAATAAATCTTACATTAAAAATAGTTGATTTTTTGGTAGAAAAAAAATCAAAAATAATTATCATAGCATGCAATACAATAACTGCATGCACATACGATATATTAAAAGAAAAATATGATACCCCTGTAATAGAAGTAATATCTAATGGTGTTATTGATGCAATTAATAAAACTAAAAATAATAATATATCAATAATGGCTACCGAATTTACTGTGCATTCTAATGCTTATATAGAAAAAATAAATCAATATAATAAAAATATAAAAATAACCCAAATAGCATGCAGAGATTTATGTCCTATGATAGAAAGTGATTGGTATAGCCATAGTAATAGATTTGATGTCTTAAGCGGATATTTGGAAAAAATAGATTCTGATTCTGATACTCTTATATTAGGATGTACACATTACCCTCTTATACTAGAAGATATAAAAAAAGTATTGAATGAAAAGAATAATAATTCTGTAAAAAATATAATAGATCCTGCATTAAATACTTCATCATCTATCAAAAAATATTTGGAAGAAAATAATTTATTAAATAAAGATAAATTTAATAAATCAGAGATAAATATATATTCAACAGGAAATATAGAAAAAGTTGAAGTATTAATGAATATGCTTCTCCCAAAAGAAATTTACAATTCATATACTATCAAACATTTAAAATTATAATTTAAATAGTAAAAAACATTGACATTTATATATTTTAAAATATAATTTCATATATGATAAAGTAATAGTAGAATTGTTAGTAAAAATTGTATTATATAGTATATTTCTAACAGATTGTAAAAATATTAATTAATATAGTATTTTTTTAAGAAATTTATAGTTAATATACTATTAAACATTTAAAATTATAATTTAAATAGTAAAAAATATTGACATTTTTATTATATGTAATACATTTAATAATAGGATAACATATGGTCAACAGTCAACAGTCAACAGTCAACAGTCAACAGTCAACAGTCAACAGTCAACAGTCAACAGTCAACAGTCAACAGTCAACAGTCAACAGTCAACAGTCAACAGTCCATAATTTATATAATATATATGTTACTCATTATATAAGAAAAACATATCATTTGTTCATCAAAAAAATCATAAACTCAAAAAAGTTAATTTCTTGGGAGTATTATGATGTTTTTTAACTTACTTTATAATATTACAATATACCCAATAGAATTTATTATAGAAACAATATTTTATTATTTTAAAGTAATAACCCAAAGCAGCTACGCTGTTAGTGTTATTTTAGTTAGTTTAATTATTAATATATTATCACTTCCTCTTTACAATATCGCTGAAAAATGGCAGCAGAAAGAAAGAGATATTCAAAATAAAATGAAGTATATGATTAACAATATTAAATCTGTATACAAAGGAGATCAAGCATATTTACTTATTAGAACATGTCAAAGAATTAATGGATATAAAACAATATATGCTTTTAGAGGAGTATTAGGACTTTTAATACAAATTCCTTTTTTCTTAGCAGGATATAATTTTTTTAATAGTTTAACTGGTGCTAATACAGAAAGTTTTTTAATGATTCAGAGTTTGGGAAAACCAGATCATATTTTACATGTAGGATCTAATTATGTAAATTTACTTCCTTTTATAATGACAGCTTTTTCTTTGTTATCAACTTTTATATATTCAAAGAAATTAACTTTTAAAGAATCAATACCAATATTTTTAATGAGTCTATTTTTTCTTATATTTTTATATAATTCACCCGCAATACTTCTATTATATTGGACTATAAATTGTGCATTTTCATTTTTTAAAAATTTGGTTCTTATCAATATTGAGAAAATAAAAAATGTGATAAATAAAACACTCAGAAATAAAATATTTATTTTGATTACAAAACTTATATATATTATATATTCTGTATTTATAGCAGTTATGACTGTTTTATACTTTTTAAGAAATATATTAATTAATAAATTATATATAGAACATCCATATTTAAAAATATTGGTAATACATGTAAAAACTTACAAAGATTTGCTGCTTATATGGATAATACTTTCAATAATAGTATCAGCAATTTTATTTAATAAGAAAAAGATTTTAGAATACATTAAAATAGAAAGTAAATTAAGATTTAAGATATTTATATCATCATTAATAACTATTACAACATTATCAGGATTATTTATATTAACTTCTCTTATAGCATCTTCAGGTCAGGAATTTCAAGATCCATTTAATATAATATTTACAGTATTTTTCAAATTTATTGGTATATTTTTGGTTTATCCTATATTTCTATATTTTTTATTTTCAGAGAATTTTAAAAATAATATAACTTTTATTTCCATATTTATAACATTAACAGCTTTAGCTAATACTTTTATAATGGTAATGGATTATGGATATATAGCAAGTAATTTTAAATTTGAATTAGAATATTTATTAATACCAAATACAAAACAAATACTTTTAAATATTATTTTGATTATATTAATATTAGCTTTTACTATAATAATTATAAAAAAGAAATTTATAAATTTAGCATTTAATATATTTTTAATAATAATAATTACATTAGTATCAATATCTATTTTTGACTTTACAAAAATAAATAAAGAACAAAAAAAGTTGTTGGAAATATCATCCTTAAATGAAAATATTAATGGTTATAATATATTTAATTTTTCAAAAACAGGTACCAATATATTTATAATAATATTGGATAGGGGAAATCCTGAATTTGGAAATTTAGTATTTGAAAGATTCCCTGAAATAAAAAAAGAATTTGATGGTTTTGTTTGGTATCCTAATACAGTATCAACTGCTAATGGTACCATAGGAAGTATACAGGCATTGTACGGTGGATATGAATATTTACCAATGGAAATAAGCGGAAAATATATTTTAAAAGATAAGCATAATGAATCATTACTTATGATGCCTGAACTATTTTCTGATTATGGATATGAATCCATGACCTTTGATCCGGCATTTGCAAATTTTTCTTGGAATCCAGATTTAACTATATTTAAGGATTATACTAATATAAAAGCATATAATCAAAATGATAGTATGATAGAAAAAGAATTAAATACTTTACTTAATAATTCAAGTACAAATAATAATGATTTTAATGAAAAAGATATATTTGAAAATAATAAAAATAGAGCTTTAAGATTCTCCCTATTTAGAATGATTCCTGTATTTTTTAGAGTACAGCTATATTCTAAAAATGATTGGTTTATACCAAATGCCGGCAGAAATTTAGCTATAGTAGGAAATGGTATTCAAGAGTTTGCATTACTGCAGGCATTAACAAATTTAACAAAAATAAATGATAAGGGCAGTTATTTTAATATTGTTCATACTGATTCTGTTCACGACCCTTTTAATTATAATGATGATTATATTCCTAGTCTTAATATAAAAAAAGTGTCTAATGAAGATTTAGAATATTTCGGCAGTGATTTTTCAGCAAGATCATATTATGCTACTGTTGCTTCTTTAAAAGAATTAGGCAGTTTCTTTAATTTCTTGAAAAAAAATAATATTTATGATAACAGTAAAATAATTATTGTTTCAGATCATTCTGGATATTTTAATCCATCTATATTTAATGAAAAAAAAGCAGGACATTTAAGAGTATATAATTCTATGCTGCTTTTCAAAGATCTTAATTCTAGAGGTGATATAATATCAAATAATACTTTTATGACTATTGCTGATGTGCCGTATTTAGCATCAAAACATTTAAATAATCCAATAAATCCATTTACAGGAAATATCATAACAAATGATTATAAATATACTAACTATATAGATACATTAGAATTATACGATGGAGATCCTAATACCCATTCAAAAACAACATTTCGTTATAGTATTCATAGAAAAATAAAAGACAATATTTTTGAAATTACTAATTGGATTGATGTGCAATAAATTAATATACATATTTAATCCCATTATCAGTATCAAATATCCAATGTTTATTAAATACTTGTTTATATGAATATCCGAATGGAAATTTACCTATGGATACTGCAAAAAATTTATTTCCTTTATTTTTTTGATTATTGCACATTTTCACTAAATTATCAGGCATATCCTCCATTATAAAATCAGAAAGAACTAATACATCAGCATTCTTAAAGTCAGAAGTATGCATTATATTGCATGCTTCATAAAGTGCCTTATATATATCAGAACCTCCATAATAACTTAGCTTTAAAAATTTTATCAAATCTTGAATTCCATCTTTTTTGCTAAATTTACAACTATGTATTTCTGTACTAAAATTGATAAGATAAGCATTTCTATTTTCAGATAAAGCCTGCATAACCATTTTTAACATAATAGCTTTAGCGATATACTCATTTATACCTTTCATAGAACCGCTTGTATCTATACATATAATCATATCGCCTTTGCCTTCTTTATGACTTGCCATAGTTTTATTCTTTTCAATTTCATTGAATACATAAGCACTTTTATCAAAACACATAAGCCTATTTTCTATATATTTTAATTTAAATAATTTTTCGCTATATGCATTGCATAATAAAGACAGCTCCTCTGGAATAACATTTTCTATATCTTTAGAAAAATATATGCCTACAATTTCTTCTTTTGAACTTATCTTTTTATTTGTATATGAATAAGTATTTTTAAATTCAACATTTTTTATAGCTTTTTCTAAATCTATTCTTTTTCCCATAGAGTCGCATATTATTTCTATATCTTTATATTGGCTTATAAAATCAACCCATCTATTTAAAAGTGATATGTCATTTTCTTCAAGCTCCCCTATCCTAAAATCCCATAATACTCCGGTTTTTATTCTTAAAATATTTGACATATATTTTAGTTTCTTCAATAAACTTATCCAAGATTCTAAATCTGTAATAAACTTATCTCTTCTTTCTTTAACAGTTGATACAATCCAATCATTATTTTTTTTATTATATGTTTGATTCCATTTTGAAATTATATTATTTCTTATAATATTTAAATTACTGTAATCATTACTTTCTAATTTTTCTCTCCAAAATTTTATATCAATATCATTTGATAAAATACTGAAACTATTTAAATCATTTATTATATCTTCTCTGGTTATTTTTTTATTTTTTATTTTTTTATAAGCAATATCTAATTCTGTTTTATTTTCATCATACGGATTATTTTCATTTATAAAAGTATTTAAATCTTTTTTCCATTTAGTTATTTTTACTTCAAGCTCTTCTTCCAATCTGCTGTCATTCATATTATTAAAAGAGCCATGAAAAACTCCTCTAGCCATTGATTCTGTTTTGGCAACTTCTTTTTTGTAAGAATTATTATCAAATTGTATCATGATTTTCTATTTCACTTTTTAATCTTTCTGCATCCAATTTTTCACTTTCAAGATTTTCTATATAAGAATTAAACATATCTATAAAAGTATTGAACTTATCTTCCGATATAAATACACTTTTAGAAATTTCTTTATCTTTTACAAAACCATTTTTTAAATCTATAATTATATTATCAATACTAGATAAAAGAGAATTAATAAGTTTTATATATTCTTCTTTTTTTTCTTTTGATACTTTTTTAGTGCTAACCTTATTCATATAAAATTCAGGTTCTGCTTCAATTAAAAAATCATAATTTTTAGAAAGCCTATTACATACTAAACCATTAACTGAAATAGCTGAATTTATTTCTATAGTATATTTATCCTCTCCATTAAAATTGCATCTGAATTTTTTTGTTTGATTTCTTCCAATATCTAAAGGATAAAAATACCCTTTTTTACCTAATTGTTTTAAAGGTATATAAATTATTGTCTCTCCAGTATTTCCATATTCATCCATATTGATAGTTAATGTTTTAGCTATATACTGCTTATCATCTATATTTTCTGTATCATAAGTTTTCTCTAAATTATAAAATTCATTATCAATTTTCTCTTGAATATTTTTGAAGCTTAATTTCCATTCATTAATATTTTCATTGTTAAAATTATAGGATGATTTAACAGCATTTTCTACAATTTTTTTTACAACTTCAATATGCTCTTCCAAACTCCATAAACAGTTATCAATTAAAAAAGTTTCATAAATATCAACTTCATCCTTATCATTTAAATACGATGACATTTTTAATAAGTAGGAAATATGCTGCCATCTTCTGTCAGATACATAAATGGCTATTTCTCGGTTATCCTCATTAAATTTTTCTATAGATAATTTTATATTATGAATTACATCAATAACAGTTTTTGACAGTTTTATATTATTAGCTTCTTCCCGCATTTTTATCCATTCATCAGTAGAAATCTTTAGATCATCATCAATTTTTATATATGAATCAAGCTCAGTATTTTGAAGTATCTTTTCAAAATTATCTTTGCTTTTCATAGGACTAACCATTAAACGCATAATAAATCTGTCATACAATGCTTCAAGTCCCTGTCCTTCCGGAGGTGTTTCATTACTTGCAGAAATCAATGCTTTTAGTGGTACTCTTATCTCCTCATAACCATTTTTAAAAACTCTTTCATTTATTATGGTTAAGAGTGTATTAAGTATTGCAGGAGTGCTTTTCCAAATTTCATCCAAAAAAGCAAAATCACAATCAGGCAAATAACCATTTATTTTTCTTACATATTTATCATTTTTTAATTCTTCCAAACTAATAGGACCGAATATATCTTCCGGCGTACTGAATCTCTGCATTAAATATCCGAAATATTTAGAATCCTTAAATGCTGATGAAATTCTTTTAGCTATGAAGCTTTTTGCTGTACCAGGAGGACCATATAAGAATATAGGCTTTCCTGCTATTGCACTAAGCAGTGTTAATGATACTATATCTTCCCTTTCATAAAGTCCTTCTGAGAGTAAATTAATTATTTTCTTAATTCTTGATTTAGTATTTTTCATAATATATTGTCTCTCAATATTTACTTTTAATAGTAAGCTGTAGTTATTATATCATTTTTAATATAAATTGGAATTCTTTATTTTTATATGATATAATTTTTAAAAATGTAAAATGTAAATGGAATAAAAAATGTTAAACTCTGATAAAATAAAACTTCTAATATTTGATATGGACGGAACATTGATTGACAGTGCATATTTGAATTATTATTCATACTATAATGCGTTCAAAGAATTTAATATAGAGCTTGATAAAGATTATTATTACAATAAATGCTTCGGACTTCATTATAAAATATTTGTAACTAATATATTAAGGTTAAATGATAAATATGTTAAAGACGATGATTTTAATGAAATTATAGAAAAAATACATAAAAGAAAAGAAGAAATATATTTGAATAATCTCAATTTAATAAATGTACATCCATTTGTACTTGAAATTTTAACTGATAATTATAATAAAAAAGAAAATAAAAAATTTACAGCATTAGCTACAACAGCATCTCCAAACGGAGTTTATGGAATATTAAAAGGATTTAAATTAGAACCATTATTCGATTTAATTTTAACAGGAAATGATGTAGAAAATAAAAAACCTCATCCGGAAATATTTTTAAAATGCATGGAGCATTTTAATATACCAGCAAATGAGAGTATTATATTTGAAGACAGCGAAGTTGGACTTGAAGCTGCCAATAAAACTAACGCTTGGGTTATAAAAATAGAAAAATGGATTAAATAAAATACAAAATAAAAAGTGCTGATATAGTTTTTATCAGCACTTTTTGTATAAATAATTATTTTTTATCTTTTAAAAATTTACTAAAAAACATAGATATAAATCCATTACCCCAACTAAATATACCAATCTTTATAGATATAATTAAATACTCAAAAAAATTCATGTTTTTATTAGATGAAAACTTTAAATTCTTAATATCATCATCTAAATTTTTTTCAAAATAACCATGATGAAAATTAAATTTATGGTAACCAGTACCATCAAATCCTATATTATTTGTAAAAGATTTTTTTGAAGGCCAAACGCATAACTTTTTATTTTTATACATATAAAATGAATAATAAATATCCCATAAATTATTTTGAACATAAAAATTATTTTTTACCGACTTTTTTATAGCCAGCAAATGAAACCATGAATATACTCCTCCTAATATTTTATGTTTAATACTTTTATTGTACCAAGAAGTATCGCAAGTATCCCAATTTATATCATTCCATTTATTTTTCCAAGTACCCCACCCCCAACTATGGAATGCATAACTAAATATAACATCATATTTATGATTTTTAGTAGCATATTTATGAGAAAATGCAGTTACAGTAATAACATCTTCATCATCTTTATAATAATTCAAAGCATCATTCATATACTCAAGAAAATATTTATTAGTTTCAATATCATCTTCCAAACCTATAAAATATTCATGATTTTTAAATACCGTATTTACAGCATTAACAGTAGAATATTTTATACCTAAATTCTTTTCAGCCTCATAAACATACACATTTTTGAAACCATCTTTTATAGTTTTAAGATACTCTCTAAGTTCAGAAACTGACTTTTCATCTTCTTCTTTACTCGGAGCATCTGAAAATATATATAAATCAGTATCAATTGCCAAAGTATTTTTTTTTAATGCTTCTATTACTCTTTTTGTATGCTCCATTCTATTATATACAACTAGTCCTACAGGTGCTAAATTCATAAAAACTCCTTTAATTTTATATATGATTTTTTGATAAATAAATTGATTTTATAATGAATACATTTATCAAATGATATAGATATTAAAAAGAGTTATTATTTTTATATTCTGAAAATACTTATTGAAATATATTATTTTATTTTTAATAATTAAATAATATATTGAATTAATAAGATATATTTTTATTATAAGGCTGGATATGAAAAAATCTTGCAATGCCGATAGAGGCTTTATAGTGTAAAAAACAGAATATATTTTATAGTATATTAATGAGTTTTGAGTTTTGAGTTTTGAGTTTTGAGTTTTGAGTTTTGAGTTTTTGTTTCATAGTGATAGTATTATATTTTATTTATAAAATTTGTCAATATAATAATAATAACTATACTGCAAAAATAATAAACTTGCAGTATAGTTAACATAACATGATATTATATTATTTCTTATATTTGTTTATAAAATTCTCAACTAAATCAAACATATCTTTAGTCCAAAATTGCCAATCGCCATGATCAGCATCTTTTATAACATAGAATTCATAAACTCTATTTTCTTCTTTTAATTTATCAGCTAAAATCTTGCTTTGATTAAAAGGCACTACATCCATGTGCTAAAAATATAGGAGGTAAATTAGCAGCTTTAGATATTTCATAATACGGACTTATTCTTTTAGCTTCATCTGGAAAATCATAAACATTTTTTCTTCCAATTAAAATACCTTCAGGACTCTCCGCATCGCCTGTAGTTGAACCTAGAGGATCATTTCTCATTTCAAGTAAATCTGTAGGAGGATAATAAGATATTATTGCATTTATATTTGGTATTGTATTATCATTGTCGCTTAATGGTATAGCTGTAAATAATGAAGTATGTCCTCCTGAGGAATCACCCCATACGAATAAATTATTAGTGTCAGCATTATATTTATCAGCATTATCAAGCATAAATTTAATTGCATCTCTTGTATCCTCTATTTGTGCAGGAAAAACAGCAGTATCGCTTGGTCTGTATTCTACTATTGCAAGAACATATCCTCTTCTAGCAAAATCCCCAAGTGTTACTAAGTTCCTATATACGTTCTGTTTCTTCCATGCAGAACCTTGTATATAAACAATTAATGGATATATGGCATTAGTATCAGTTTGAATTAATCTTGGTACTAATATTTGAAGAGTTAAATCCATACCATCTTTATTTTTATATACCACATTTGGAATATAATTTATACTGAAAACTGTATTTGTTTGTTCAAATTCTATACTTCCGTCTTCATTAGTTGCTATTGTGAAATTATTATCAGCAGGAATTTTAGTATTATTGCATGAAATAAATATAAATAAAAAACTTAATATAATTAATATGTTTCTCATTATAACTCCTTATATATGTTGTATATATTTATAAATCAAAAATATAAAAAATCAATATATAAAAAATATTACTTGTAAGTTTGATTAAAATAAATTATTATAATACGATGAATGATTTAAAAAATATAAAGAAAATAGCTATACTGCATCCTACATTCGGATATAACGGTGGTGCAGAGAATGTAATATTGGCAACAATAGAAAGCTGGCATAAAATAGGAATAGAAACAAATATCTATACTTATAGACTAAGAGACAATATTCCAAGTTATATAAAGCAATTCAAAACAGATATAACTTTAAATCCATTTTTATTTAATAAGTCAGCTAAATTCCTAGCTAATGAATTAAAAAATTATGATGCTGTTTTAATACATAATTTTCCAGCAGCAATATTTTTCGGACTGGCATATAACTATGCTGAAAAAAATAATATTAAACTTCCTAAAAGTTTTTGGTACTGTCATGAACCAAGTGTACGTCTTTACGGATATGATGATGAAAGTTATAAAAGACTTCAAAAAACTTGGGATATAATTGCAAGATATACAATGCATCTTGACAGACTTGGTGTAAGTAAAATAGATTATATAATGTCAAACAGTATTAGAACAAAAGAAAATGTTAAAAGAGTTTATAATAGAGATGCTGAAGTTATATATCCCTGCATTACTCAAATAGATTTAAATAATATAATGCCTATAAACAGCAGCGAACACTTTGCATATATAGGCAGAATAGAAAAACCTAAAAATTTAGAGAATGCTATATATGCATTTAAAAAGGTATTAGAACAAATAGATAATAAAGAATTAAAATTTATAATAGCAGGTAAAGGACGCCATGAAACTAAGTTAAAAGATTTGGTGCATAGCCTAAATATGGATAATAATATTATATTTAAAGGATTTATATCTGATGATGAAAAAAATGATTTGTTTAATAAAAGTTATGCCCTTATAATGCCTGCTGTAAATGAACCTTTCGGACTTACAGTTATAGAAGCACTTTACTCTTCATGCATATCTATAATATCAAATAAGTCTGGAGTATATGAAACTGTTAAAGATTATTCTGTAAGCTGCAATATGGATAATATTGATGAGATAGCAGAAAAAATTATATATGTATATTATAATAATTTGAAAGAAAGTCTATTATCTAAATCAAAATCCATACTAAAAACTTTCACAGTAGAAACGTATACATCAGAAGTATTAAAATATATAGAAAACAACTTGTAATATATTATTTTTATGGTTATAATTAACTATCTTTTTGAATAGTAAGAATTAATTATGTGAGGGTTTTATGAAAAATTACACATCCATACCTAGTGCCTTTTTTCAAACAGTACAAAATATGCCTCAAAGTCCAGCATATAGATTTAGAGATAATGAAAATAATAAGCAAACATTAACATATAAAAAATTATACAATAAAGTAAATGCAATAGCTAAAGCATTTGAAACAAAAGGGCTTAAAGGAAAGAATGTAGCAATATTTTCTGAAAACAGAATAGAATGGTTTATATCAGATATGGCATTGCTGGCATTAGGTTCTCCGGATGTTCCAAGAGGAAATGATTCTACTCCTGATGAATTGAATTATATAATAGAGCATAGCGAAGCAAAAGCGGCTTTAGTTGAAAATGAATATGTTTTTAAAAAAATAGAAAAACATCATAAGGATTTATCATTAATAGTTCTTTTAGACAGTTCCATACATGATCCGGATAAAAATATTTTTGCTTTTGACAAACTTCTTGAAATTGGAGAGAAAGCATTAAATAATGATGAAAATTATGCTATCAATATGGCTGCAAAATTAAATAATAATACTGTAGCAACAATTATATACACTTCAGGTACAACAGGAAAACCTAAGGGAGTTGTACTTACTCATGGGAATATATTACATAATGTTAGAGTTTTGCCAGATATAATAAAATTACAGCCTGGAGAAAAATTATTAACTATACTTCCTATATGGCATATATATGAAAGAACAATATCTTATGTAACGGCTATAATAGGATGTTTTACAGCTATTACAAATAAAAGAGATTTAAAAACCGATTTTACAGAAGAGGCTCCTAATATATTTATTTCAGTTCCTGCTATTTGGCTTAACATTTATAATACAGTAATGAAAAATATTGATAAGAAAGGTGCTTTCGCAAGCAGTATAATAAAAGGAATGATAAAACGTTCTATGAGATATATAAGAAATATAAGGTATCAAAAAGGACTTGTATATTTAGTAGGAGATGAAAAAAAAGAGCATAAAAATGCAGAATATCATATAGGAATATTTGATCCCATTTGCCATTCTATTGTAAAAAAAATAGTTTATAAAAAAATAATAGAATTAACAGGAGGTAAAATGCGTCTCACAATATCAGGAGGCGGAGCTTTACCTATGTATATAGAAGATTTTGTTGAAGCTGCTGGAATTAATTTAGTTGTAGGATGGGGAATAACAGAAACTTCTCCTGTTGTAACTTTAAGATCACCTTTTAAAAATTATAGAGGAACATGCGGTTCTCCTATACCGGAAGTAGAAATTGAAATTAGAGATCATGAAGGCAGAGTATGTAAAGACGGAGAGATGGGAGTTTGTTATATAAAAGGTCCAAACATATTTAAAGAATATTATAAAGATAAAGAATTAACATCAAAAGCCAAAGTTGATGGATTTTTTGATTCAGGAGATTTAGGAACTTATACTCAGGAAGGAGAAATTGTATTAACAGGAAGAGCTAAAGAAACAATAGTTCTTTTAACTGGCGAAAATGTAGAACCTCAGCCTATAGAAAATAAAGCATTGGAATCTAAATATATTTCTCAGATAATGCTTGTCGGACAGGATAAAAATGCAACTGGAGCTATTGTAGTAATAGATAAAGAAAATGTTAAAGAATATCTTACAAAATATAAGTTGGATTCAGATGATTTAGTTAATTCAAAAGATGTATATAGATTAATAAAATCAGAATTAGATGATTTGATTAATTATCATAATGGATTCAGACCTTATGAAACTGTATCTAAAATAATAATTACTGACAAAGAATTTACTATAGAAAACGGACTCTTAACTCAATCATTAAAAATGAAAAGAGCAAATATTATGGAAGAATATAAAGATGATATAGAAAATCTTTATCAAAAACTTGGATAATTATTTTTTGGGATTAAGCGATGTTCATTACATCTAAAAATGCAATAGTTGAGGCTATATCAAAACAATTAGTTGAAACTTTATATATTAAGTTTCCTATATCAAAAAGAGAAAAAGAAATAATAAAATTAGCAGAAAAAAATAAAGTACCTATAAGAACTGTTGATAAAAAAGAAATGGAAAAAATAGTAGGTAAAATATATTCAATAGCTGCTGATATAAAAGAAAATGCAGAAATAGGCATAGAAAGTTTCTTAGAAAAAGCATTAGAAAAAAGACAAAACCCATTAATATTTATATTAGATTCCATAACAGATGTACATAATTTAGGTGCTATAATTAGAAATGCTTACTTTTTTGATATAGCTGGAATAATAATTCCTAAAGATAATTCTGCCCCTATTAATGAAAAAGTATATGAAATATCATCCGGTGCTGCATATCATATTTCAATATCCATAGAAACAAATCTCAATAGGGTTATAGAATTGATGAAAGATAAAGGATTTTGGATATACTATGCAAGTGAAAAAGGAGAAATATCTCTTGAAAATTTTAAATTTGACTCTCCTACTGCAATTATACTTGGAAATGAACATAGCGGAGTTAGAGATATTTTGAAAAAAAATTCTGACGGAAGTATTATAATAAATTCATGCACCGATTTTGATTCATTGAATGTATCAGCAGCTTCAGCAATAATATCTTATGCATATTCAATTTATAAATAATAATAATATCATATAAAATTTTATCAAAAATGATTTAATATTGTTATATATAATGTATATATATTTATTTTTTAACTTGCAATAATGGAAAAAAAGTATATATTAATATATATAGGATATGAAATTTAAGGCATCTTATATGGAGATAGAAAAATGCCTATAGCACCTTTGGATTTACAACAATTGTATATGCAGCAATCGCATATAGGAAGGATGGAGCATACCAGAATGGCTGCTAAAACCATAGCTATGCAGTCCGAGGATAGAGATATACACAGAGATTCCTATATAAAAGATTCGACAGTTGTAAAATCTGAAACAGTATCTGATGAAACTAAAGTAAAAGAAAAGAAAGATGAACAGCAGCGTCAGAAAGATCAAGGGTATATGTCCTATAGAAAGAAAAATAAAAGAATAATTGCAAATGGAAATACAAATAATGATGAAAATAATTCTATTATAGGAATAGAAGAAGTTTCATCAACTGAGCAAACTAAAGGTTCTAAAATAGATACTCTAGGATAAGGTTTAAATTAATAATTCTAATATGCAAATTTTAGTAAGCGTAATAATAAATATAATTTTACTAGCAGTAGTTTTACCGCTTTTTTATGTTTATATAGTTTCTAAAGCTAGAGAAAGATTAGAAAAAGAAACTATGTCAAAAGCTAGAGAAGAAATTGAAGCATTAGTAAAGGAATTTAATAATATAGCATTATCTAGAATATCAATATTAGAAGATGCTATAGTCAGAGCAAATAGACTTGCAAGCGAATTAAACGGCAAAAATTATAAAGAACCTATAAAAGAAAAATCAAGCGAAGATAATCAAATTGATATTGTCCTTACAGAAAATAATAAAAATTTAGAATCAAAAAATCAAGGCAGTACATTAGATATAAGAATAGAAGATGAGGGTAATGAAAATAATATAGAGACTAAAATTCCTGATAAAGATGAAACTAATAATTTAGATAAAGATATAAAATTGAATGAAGATATAAAAAATGAAAATAAAGAAGATAAGATAAATAAAGAAGAAATAAAGGATACAAAAAAAGAGAAAACTAAAAAAAATAATATAGACACTGCTATAAAAGCTATTGATGATGAAGCTAAAAAAGAAGTTATTGAAAAATTGAGAAGTAAATTAGATAAAACTATAAAAAACAATATTCCTATGCCTGATAAAGATACTTCTAAAAAAACAAATAAAATACAAGATGAAGAAAGTTCTGATAGGAATCAAAATATTATATCTCTATATAAAGAAGGTTTAAGCAAAGAAGAAATTGCTAAAAAATTGAATTGCTCTATTACAGAAATCGATATAGTTATAGATTTGGAATTAGGTTAATTTACTTATTATTAATTTTAATACTGAATATAATAAAGCCGCCTAATAATTAGACGGCTTATATTTTTATATTATATCTTTTAATTATGCTTCAGTTTTTATAACTTTTTTCTTGTATATTGTATCTACTATAACACCCAAAGCATTATCACCAGAAACATTGCATGCAGTACCGAATGAGTCTTGAGTAATGTATAAAGCAACCATTATAGCACATAAAGGACTATCTGGAGTACCTAATCCTACCATATAGAGGAAAGGCAAAGCTGTCATTATGGAACCGCCCGGAGCACCTGGAGAGGCAACCATAGCTATACCAAGTATAAGAATGAAAGGAAGTACTATAGTATAAGAAATAGGTATTTGATTCATTAAACATACAGCAGTAGCACATGCTGTAATTGTTATCATAGAGCCTGCCATGTGTATATTAGCACAAAGAGGTACTACGAAGTTTCTTATTTGTTCAGATATTCCGTCTTTTTCGGCACACTGCAAGTTTACAGGTATAGTGGCAGCTGATGACTGAGTACCTAAAGCGGTGATATATCCGCGTATTTGATTTTTGATAAGAAATATCGGACTTTTCTTTCCTATAGCTCCTGCAACAAAGAATACTATAACTAAATATATGAAATGCATTAATATTACAACTAAGAATACTTTCCACAATATTCCTAATATTACAAATGTTTGTCCGCTTTTAGTCATATTTACAAAAGTACCGCAAATATAAAGAGGCAGGAATGGTATTATTGAAATTCTTAAAGTTCTGTCTATTATATTAGATAGTTCACCGAAAGAGTTATACAAATAATCTCCCATTTTATTTTCACTTGCTCTTAAAGTAGAAATACCTAATCCTAATATGAATGCAAATAAAACTGCCGATAAAGTATCAAGTATAGGCGGAAATTTCAAAGAGAGAAAAGGCTCTAAAGACTTTCCTGCAGTTTCAGCTATTTTTTGAATATCTTCCGAATTCATAAAGCTAGGGAATAGATTATAAGCTACTGTAAAAGATGCCGTACCTGATATTAGAGTTGAAGCATAAGCCAATGCACATGTTACGGCCAATAAAAAACCTGAACCTTCTCTTAAACCTGCTATACCCATAGTTACATAAGCTAAAATCATCAAAGGTATTACGAAACTTAAATAAGAACTAAAAATTCCAGAAAGAGTAACGATTAATCTAGATATTACTTCTGGTATAAA
>NZ_CALXRN010000051.1 GCF_944390595.1 uncultured Brachyspira sp.
TAATATACTCAGTAATTTTATGGATAATTATATTTCTATTTATGATTTTAATGATGATAAAAAAAATGATAAAGAATATTTTAGCTGGTATGATATTATTATAGAAAGAAATGAAAAAGCCACTATAAAATTTGATTGTTCTCTTTATGATTTTATAAATGGTGATAAAAATGAAATTAATTATATTATGGAAGTATCTGACTCTAAAATTATAAATGGAGTTTTTGAAGTAAATAGAAATCCTGATATTAAGGTAGAATATTCTAAATTAGTATTTAAAAAGATAGCAAAATCTAATCATTTGATAAATATTCTTCGCTATTTATTTGATCTCTATCATTTCAATATAAAAAACAATGATAAAATTAATTCATATATAAATGGAGATAATAAACCATATTACGATAAAAAAAATGAATTGAAGATAAATGTTGAACAGATTTTAAAGAAACATGATAAAGTTTTATTTAATGATATAAAAATTAAATATTATGACAAACTTAAAGATTTTTATAATGCTGATAATATAGTTTATTTTGATAATAAAACAATATGCGTATACAAAAGATTTTCTAAAATAGAATCTAATAATAATCTTATAATAAATAATATATCGCTCATAATTGATTTAGATAATGAAAAATTAATAAGTCCTTATTTGAAAGATTTTGTTAATAATGCTGATGAAATATTAAAAAAACATAATTCTAATTTTTATAAAAATATAGATAATTTACTTTTCCTTATAACAGAATCCGGTATTATATTAATGAATGATAAAGGACATAAAAAAATATTTATCCCTTTAGACGATATAAAAGGTCATCTTAAGAAAGATCATTATTTGTCTTATTTGTTTAATTAATTGAAATTTTTTAATTAAATTTATTTTTAAAGTGTAGTTTCAATTTACTTATTTATATAATATATAATTTGCATGATTTTGCCGTATTGTAAATTTGCAAAAAAAATAATAAAAAACACCGGTAAATTTAAAAAATTACGTATGTATTGACATAATCAAATATTTTTTTATAATGCTATACTATAGGAGGCTATATGAAAAATTGTATTTTTAATTTTTTATTTACTTTATTAATTTCAAGTTTTTTAGTGACTAATTCTGCATGTTCGCAAAAAACAGAAAAAAACATAAATATACCTGAAGAGCTATATGGTCAATATTTTATGTCAGCTGATGAAACATATATGAAATCGATTCTTATAATTGTGGGTTATGATGGTATAGAAATTAACTATCCTAATGATGAATCTACAATAGAAGTTGTAAAAAAGTGTGTAGATATTGTAATGGAAAGCGACAGAGCTATAAAAGGAGATATAGGAAATAGTAAATTATCAAAAGTAGCAGACAATCATTATAAAACTATATCTGCAAACGATGCTCACTTAGAATTTAAATTTACTAGTGAGGGACTTGAACTATCTGTTTACGATGGAACACAGCAAGTTAACTCAATTAGTCTTCGTAAATTAGGAAAATAATATTGTAAGTGAATAAAATTATAATTAGGATACGATAAGGAGGTTAATGAAAAATTGTATTTTAAAATTTTATTCACTTTATTATTTTTTTTAATAATGGATTTATATGTATATCGCAAAAAAAATAATAAAAGGCGACATAACAACAAAAAGCTAGCCAAAGCCGCCAAGTAGGTTATTATATGGCGAACCGAGTAGGCGCACTTCGTGTGGGCGAACATAGCAACAAAAATAATTTTTAAAGCAATAAACGAGCAGCTGGCAACTTTAGTTGTCAGCTAATATTAAGCGAGTTTATTGCTAGCAACAATAAAAGGCGAACATAGCAACAAAAATAATTTTTAAAGTAATAAACGAGCAGCTGGCAACTTTAGTTGCCAGCTAATATTAAGCGAGTTTATTGCTAGCAACAATAGGAGTTTATTATGACAGATAATATATTTGATTTTCTCTTGAATCAAAATGAAAATACTAAATTTATTATAGGTTTAGTTTTTATTGTTATTTTTTATATTATTTTTATGTATATAAGAAAGCGTTCAAAAAAATGGTATTCTCAAAATAAAATAATAGTAGATGGAAAAGATTTCTTTATGCTTAAAGATAAAATAAATAATATATATATTAATTGCTATAGATATAAAGATAATGCTTATGCCAAATGGTTTAATGACAACAAATCTAAAATGGAGGATATACTATCATTAAACAATAATTGTGCAGAAGATGAAAGTAGAATAAAAAGACAATTTGACGGTTTTGCAAATGAATATTTTGATCGTTTCCCAAGTCAAATATTTATAAATAACGGCGATGAATTAATTATTCGTGAAACTAGTAAATTATACATAGATGAAATGCCGGTTTACCATGATTATGACAAAAAATATTTTAAGGATTTATATTACAGGCAATACAAAATAGAAACCCCTTTTCAATATTATGAATTTAATCCAAATGATAAACCTAAATTTGAGGGTTGGTATTCAAAAGAAGATGTAAGAGATAAACTTACAACTATAACATTCAGAAAAGAAT
>NZ_CALXRN010000052.1 GCF_944390595.1 uncultured Brachyspira sp.
TGCAATTTCTCTAAGTTCAAGATTCTCTGCCATATCTAAAGCAGTATCTCCATCGTCATCTTCTATATTTACATCGGCTCCTTTTTCTACTAGAAATTTAACAAATGATTCATTAGATTTTCTTGTACAAGCCCACATTAAAGAAGTGTATCCATTATAATCTTGAGCATTAATATCTGCACCTTTTTCTAATAAAACTTCAGCTAATTTTATACGATTTTCCTGAAAACTTATATTATAAAAACTACCTTCAAGCATACCAAGATGTATCAAAGGAGTATATTGGTTTTTATTCTTTATGTTTACATCAGCACCTTGCTCTATTAAAAAATGAGCTATTTCAAAGTCTGGCATAGTAGTAAGAGTTTTGTTTAAAGCTGTGTATCCTTCATTATCTTGGGCATTTATATCAGCATTTTTTGAAACTAAATATTTTATTACGTCTATATTTATTTCCAAACTAGGTTTACATGCTAATATTAAAGCAGTACTTCCTCCTTTCTGAGAGTTTACATCAGCACCGTTTTCAACTAATAATTTTACTGTTTCTAAATTATTTACACCATACATTAAGGCTGTATTTCCATAATTATTGAAAGCATTTATATCTGCACATTTTTGTATTAGAAGTTCTAGCACTTTTATATTATGAATTCTGGAAGCATACATTAAAGCTGTGTATCCTACATTATCTTGGGCATTTATATTTGCCCCTTTTTGTATTAGAAGTTCTACCACTTTTATATTATGAAGTTTGGAAGCATACATTAAAGGTGTCTTTCCATCCTCATTTGTTACATTTATATCTGCACCTTTTTGTATTAGAAGTTCTGCCACTTTTATATTATGAAGTTTGGAAGCATACATTAAAGGTGTCTCTCCATCCTCATTTGTTACATTTATATCTGCACCATTATTTATTAAAAATTCTGCAGCAGATGAATTTTCATTTTTATAATAATAATATATATAGTCAGGATGTTCATTATCTAATGAGAGTAATAGGGGAGTTTCTACTGAGCTATGTTCAGAATGTGTTTTAGCATTTACATCGGCACCTTTTTCAACTAAAAATTTAACCATATCATAGTCATTTCTTAAAGCTGCTATCATTAAAGGAGTATAATCATAATCAGATCTACCCGTCTTTATTCTTGACTCTAAATCAAAACCATTTTCAACTAATATTTTAAACATTTCTTTATTTTTATCAAAAGATTCTGAAATTCTATAGGATATATCAAGAAGAGATGTTCCTTCATCGTTTTTAGTATTTACATCAGCACCATATTTTATTAATAAATTAAGTATTTTTACAGCATTTTCTGTTTCATTTTCTTGTCCGCGACTATTATGCTCAATACTATAATATAATGCAGTTTCTCCTGCTGTATCTCTAATGTTTACATCGGCACCATTTTTTAATAAAAATTCAACCATTTCATAATTTGTATCTCTAGCAGTATACATTAATGCTGTAGCACCTGCTTTATCTTGAATATTGACATCAGTACCTTCTTCTATAAGTAATTTTGCTATATCATAATATCCGCTTACAGAAGCATTTATTAAAGCTGTTCTATCATAAGAATCTAATGCATTACAGTTTGCACCTTGCTCTAAATATGACTTAACTTTTTTTATATTATTATTTTCTACAGCGGAAAATAACGATTCATCTAAAGTTTTAGAATATAAAAGAATATTAAACAAGAATAATATAATAAATACTTTTTTCATATATACCCCCTAAGTATATGCTGATTATATATTAATTATTATACTTTGTCAATTAAAATGGATTTTATTAAATATAAAATTAATGAATTTATTTTATGCTTTTAAATAAAAATAAATTTTTATTATAGTTTTATTTTTATAAAAAATTATTCTCTCGCTCTGCGTACCTTCGGTATAGTATATGACCGCCTTAGGCGAATTTGTCATATGCTCATAATTTTTTTATTTTTATTTATACACAAAAAACTTGTTCGCATTATTACGAATGTCAGGCACTCACAAGTTTTTTATTTCTTCTATACTTAAGCCTGTTAATTCACTTATAAGATTTAAATCCATATCTCTAGCTTTCATATTCTTTGCCATAGATATTGCTTTATTTTTTTCACCTTGTTCTATTCCTTCTTTAATTCCTAATCTTCTTTCTTCCTCTAGCATTATTTGATTGCCATATAGATAAGCTTCTCTTTTATCATACTCATTCATCATTAATCTATCTTTAATAAAGTTATTGTATCTTTTCTGTACTTCTTCCATTATAGGTTTTTCTTTTACTAAATCTGACATAATTTCCCCCTTATTATCCTTCATTGTGAAAAATTTAAGCCAGCAATTTAAATCTGGCTGTAATATATTATATTTAAATTTCTTGAGTTCAATTATATGAATTTGTAAATGATCGGTAAGTAATCTTTTATTATTTGTGTCATAAATCATATAGCAAGAATGTATGGAGTCATTATCATCTAAATTGAAATTAAGTAAGTTGATACTTATTACAGGTGTTAAAGCATCATACTTTTCTCCATGTTTTAATAATTTACTGTAATTAGATGCCCAATAATATAATATACGTTCTGGAAATCTTGAATTACCTTGTAACTGTATTTCTATAATGACAACTGTACCATTTTTAGTTATGCATTTAACATCTGCTATTGTTTCTTTATCTTGATAATTTTCCTTATAATTGAATGGAGTAAGTATCTCTACACTTCTAAATGTCTTCATATTAGAATCAAGCATTATTGAATTTATAAAATCAAGAAGTATAAGGTTACTGTCTGGCGATGAGAATAAATATCTCACAAAATAGTCATTCAAAACATTAATACTTCTCATAACTTTATTATACTAAAATAACTATAAATGTAAAGCTAATGTTCTAATCATAAATTAACAAGCTATTTTTTTATAAGTTTATTAGTAGTAAAATAATAAATTGTATTATCTAAAGAATTTTTTATCTAAATATTCTTTTGATAGCCTTAATACAAAAGGTCTTCCATGAGGGCAGTTTGTAAGTATATTTTCTTCTTCAAGCAAATCAAGCAATGTCTGCATATCGCTGTTTGAAAGTTTATCTCCAGCCTTTGGAGAATATTTGCATGATATAG
>NZ_CALXRN010000053.1 GCF_944390595.1 uncultured Brachyspira sp.
TGGAAGTTATAAAAATAATAGACAAAAATTTACTTAAAAGTGTAGAGAAAAAATCAAAATACATAAAAAATAAATTATCAAAATTAGACAATGTAGTAAGCGTAGACGGAATTGGCTTAATGCTTGGAATTGGTCTTAAAGACGGGCTAAATGCCAGAGAAATAGTAGAAAAATGTATAGAAAAAGGTGCTATTCCATTAACTGCTAAAAATAAGATAAGACTTCTTCCTCCTCTTACAATAACAGATAAGGAATTGGAAAAAGCTGTTTCAATACTTTGCGAATGCATAGGTTAAAATAGACTATAATAAATAAAGGCTTTGCTTTTAATTCAAGCAAAGCCTTTTTAAATTTCATCATTTAATATAGCCATGTGTATATGGTCTTCCCATTTTCCGTTAATTTTCAAATATTTTTTTGATAACCCCTCATATTGAAATCCAAGTCTTTTAACAAGCTCTATTGAAGGCTTATTATGAGGCATTATATTAGCCTCTACTCTATGAAGTCCTACTTCTTTAAATACTATTACTATTGCTGCATTCAAAGCTTCTGTCATATATCCTTTATGCTGTTCATATTCATCTAGTTTATAACCTACAGTAGTTGATAAAAAAACTCCTTTAACAATATTGGCAAAATTAATCATCCCTATAATTCTTTTTTTATCTTCTATCTTGTATATCCAAAATTTTAACATTCTTCCGCTTTTTACTTCTTCAAGCTCTCTCTTAATAATATCTTTATGAGTTGCAGCTTTATAAAAAGCATCTGTTCTGTAAGGATCAAAAGCTTTAAAAAAATCTTTATTTCTGCTGTAAAAATCAACTATTTGTTCTGCCATATTTATACTAGGCTGTACAAGAAAGAGTCTGTTGGTTTTATAAGTCTTTTTAAGCATAGAGCAAACCTATTTAGAATCAGTAATTATTTTAGAATTTACTATATTGAAACCTTCATGCCTTAA
This sequence comes from uncultured Brachyspira sp., assembly GCF_944390595.1. GTDB lineage: Bacteria > Spirochaetota > Brachyspiria > Brachyspirales > Brachyspiraceae > Brachyspira. Next base: position 968 of record NZ_CALXRN010000053.1, read on the forward strand.
TAGATACTCTTTTTTTTCTAATCCTCCGGCATATCCTGTAAGTTTTTTATTAGCCCCCACTACCCTATGACAAGGTATTATTATAGCTATATTATTCTTTCCTTCAGCATTTCCAACAGCACGCGATATGCTTCCCATACTGTCAGAAACTTTTTTGGATATATCGGAATAAGTTACAATATTTCCAAAAGGTATTTTATAGGTTTCAATCCAAACTTTATATTGAAAATCTGTGCCGTATAATGCTAAAGGCACTGTAAATGTTTTAGCTCTATTTGAAAAATATGCATCTAATTCTTTTTTTGTTTTTTTTATAACAGCAGGCTCATCATAATCAATTTTCATATCATCACCTAAGTCGAAAGTTAATGATGTAATATATTTTGAAGTATTATCCGCTGAAAGTATTAAATCGCCTATCGGGCTTTTATATATATATGCTCTATTATTATCTTCTTTTTTATCAAGTCTTATTATATTCACAATCTTACCTTTTTAAGATTGATAATAGGACAAGAAGAATATAAACCTTCTATTGCATCAGGATTAACAGCAACAGAAGCATATTCAAGAACATTAACACTAACTAAATACTCTGCATCAATAGAAGCAACGTATTCTGCTGTATCTCTAGCTGTATAAAATACGCAATAATCAAGAGACACACCAACAAAATCTAATATTAATGTTTCCTTATTTTCTCTGGCAGCATCTATAAACTCTTTATGCATATAAGAAAAACCAGAGTTTCCTTCATCATCAGGATCAACGCCTTTTTGTACATATATATAATCTCTCTTCTTTCTTAAGCCGTCTACTATGGCTGAACCATAAGTTCTTGCTACACAATGACGCGGCCATAAAGTTAAAGATTCTTCATCCCCTGTATCCTGATCTATAACTTTTACTTTGGAAAAAGGTTCCTTTCCATGAGTTGAAGCAAAAGATATATGATTGGATGGATGCCAATCCTGAGTAGCAATTATGGCATCATATTCACCATTCTTTATAAGATCGTTTATCACAGGTACAAGTTTAGCAGCCCCTTTAACAGCCATAGGACCGCCTTCCATATAATCGTTTTGCATATCTACTATTGTAAGTATTTTTATTCTGCTCATAATTCAAGTCCATTAATACTTTAATTTATGAAATTTTTTTAAGCCCTATACTTTCCTGTATAGGAATAAGTGCATCTATAGTTTCCTTTATTAAATCATCAATAGGAACTCCTAACATTTCAGCACCTTTATTTATAACTGTTCTATCAACCTTTGCAGCAAATGCTTTATCCTTTAGTTTTTTCTTAACAGATTTTACTTCCAAATCCTCTAAACTTTTTGAAGGTCTAACTAAAGCACAAGCTGTAATAAAACCGGCAAGCTCATCAATAGCATATAAAGTTTTTTCCATATTGCTTATAGGTTCTATATCAGTACAAAATCCGTAGCCATGACTTTGTATAGCTCTTATAAAACTTTCCGGTAATCCTTCAGATTCTAATATTTCTTTAACTTTAATGCAATGCTCATCAGGATATTTTTCATAATCCATATCATGCAAAAAACCAACCATACCCCATTCATCTTCATCTTCGCCGTTCTTTTTAGCAAAATATCTCATAACTGCCTCAACTGATAATGCATGTTTAAACAAAGAGTGTTCTTCGTTATATTTCTTAAATAATTCTAATGCTCTTTCTCTATCTATGCTAGCCATTAAAAAAACCTCCTAAGGATTAGGATAAGTATATATTATATTTTTCTATTTTTCAATATTTTTATTCTTATATTTATATGATATTTTACTAATATATCACAAAAAAGTTATAATAAAAAAGTGTATAAAAACGATTATTATAATAATATAAAAAATAAACAGGAATTATTAAAAATGATAATAAAAAAACTTATTATATTTATCACTATCCTAGAACTTATATCAATACAAATATATGCAATGACTGAAAATGAAAAGAATATGATAACAGCTGTAAAAGCTGGAGATACTAAAACTATACAAACGCTTCTATCACAAAATGTTAATCCTAATATGAAAGATGAAAGAGGATATTCTCTTATACATATAGCTGCTGAAAATAATAAAATAGAATCTATAAAAGCATTAAAAAATTCACGTTATACAGATTTTAATATACTTTTGCAAAGCAATTCAACAATAAATATACAGAATAATATGAGATTAGATGCTTCATACTATTCTGCTATGGATATTGCAGCTGTAAATAATAATTTTGATATTGTGAAATTATTAATGGATTATGGTGCCAATATAAATTTTCAAATAGAATATAAGCCTAGAAGTGAATTTTTAGCTTCAAGATATTCAACTCCTAAAATTTTGGAATTATTTTTAAATAAAAATATATATTTGCTTATGAATAGTGAAGATGTTATATCATTAATAAAGTCTGCAGTACTTGGAAATAATGTCCCAAATATAAATTATTTAGTAAAAAATTTAGGAATAGATGTTGATACTAAAGATACAAATACAATGCTGCATTATGCTGTTGGAGAAGGTTCCGTAGAGGCTCTAAATGAACTTATAAAATTAAGAACAAATGTTAATAATACAAATTCTAATTTTCAAACACCTTTGCATTATGCAATTGAAAATAATACATACAGAATGAAAGAAAGTGTATCTTCATTACTATTATCAAGAGCTAATCCTAATATAAAAGATAAAAACGGAAATACTGCTTTACACTTAGCTGTAATGAATGCATATAAATCAGCAGATTACATAGATATTATGAATAATTTAATAAAAAATAATGCTGATGTAAATATTCTCAATAATAACAATCAAAATGCATTAAATATAGCTGTTGAAAATAATAATACTGATATATCAAATATACTTATAAATGCTAAAGCTAATTTAAATAATATCCATGACGGTTACGCTCCTATTCACATTGCTGTAAAAAATAATAATATATCAATACTTAGAAATTTATTATTAAATAAGGCTTACATAGATATTAAAGATGAAAAGAAAGGATATACTCCTTTATGCATAGCAATAGAAAATAATAACTTTGATATATGCAAAATGCTTATAACAAATAATGCTTCAATGGATAATAATGCAATAAATCTTGTAAAAAATTCTACTAATGAAAATATTAAAAGACTGCTTGAATCCGGAAGAGTTAATTGATAATAAACTAATAACAAATATTATTTACAATTTTTTCATTAATAATCTTTAAATTCTATTAAATATTTTTGAAAAATTGTAAATAGTATATAATCTATTTTAACCTCATCTTTTAGGAAATTATCGTACATATAATTAATAATATCAATATTTGTATTAATTTCATTGAAGCAAACTTCATATTTATATTTCAATAAATCATATATATCCAATATTTCCAAAATCTTAACAGGATAATATACAGATGATGTCAAATTTAATATGTCTCTGGAATCAAAACTAATTAGATATTGATATTCAAAATTAGGTCTTTTAGCTTTCATAGCTTCATATAAAGTTATAGCTAATCCGTATCCGTACCCATAATACTCATGATGAAGTCCTACAGCCAAATTTATATCATAATTATTAGATATAGAATACTTCAAATAATTATATGACTTTATTGAATGTGAATACAATTCATTATTACTATTAACACTTTCTATAGGTAAATAATTAATTATTTCAGTTAAAGTAATATCATGCAAAAATGCCGCTATTGCAATATTAACTATTTCCATATTATCAAAATGTCTTATTCCTAATTTGAATACATTATCCAATTTTCCTATATCTCTAATAAATTTATATTTATTAGCTATTTTCTCATAATAAGGCATAAACTCATTTTTCCATTTTGCTCTTATTTTAGACAACATACCCATATTAATATTTCTATTATAGAATATCATAAATTCCATAGTATTAATAAAAAGTCTATTGCTATGATCTATTATATTGTATCCTGTAAATCCAATAACATCATTAAATATATCAGGCTTTTCATAATTCTTATTAAGCAAAACAAAAACACTCTCGGCTACACTTCTTATTAAATCTTCATAATTTATATTATATACTTTCATATTAAATTTGGAGTCATTATTAATATCCCCAATAACATTTATTCTATTTATTAATCCCAACTTTATTAATATTTCACCAATAATCTCAGCAGCTTTGCATGTAAATTTTTCTCTTGATTCTTCAGCTTCAAGATTTTTTATTAATTTTTTTATATGCTCAACTCTTTCATAAGGAGTAATAGCTAATATTTCTTCCAGCATTGCGGATTCTTTATTAGAAACTTCTTTTATAGGATCTTTACAATTTGTAAAAATAGAATAAAAATAATCTTTATTATTTAATTTAGCCGGATCTACAAAAAATTTTATCATTTCAAGATATGAACTATATATGTAATATTTTGAATTATTAAATAAAATATTATTTTTCATAGTATCATCAAATATAATATCTATTTTATTATAGGGTATTACATTTATGATACCATCTTCATTCTTAGAAATTATTTCTATTTTATCTTTAAAAAATAATTCTTTATAATCTCTAAGTTTTTCTATTTCTATTTCCGAATAATTATCTAAATTTATTTCCATAAATAATCCATAAACATAATAATATATTACTCGTATTTATTATATATAATAAATACAATAAAAGGAAGATTTTGTAGTAAAAAATGTTGGAAAAAAGAAAAAAATTATTATATTTATAAATATGGATGAGAGTATTCACTAAAGAAAACGGAGGAAAGATGGAAAACAACTACGAATACACCAAAGAAGATCTTGCTATACTGAACTCATATAAAATACTATCTCAATCATTAGCTACTTATTTAGGTGAAAATGTAGAAATTATCTTATACTCCTTTGAAAATGAACAATGTAATATCATACATATTGTAAATGAACATCTATCAAATAAAAAATTAGGTTCTCCAATATCTGACATGGATAAAACTATAATATTGGAAATATTATCAAATAATGAAAATCATAAAAATAACTTTGTACAATCTGTAACAGGAGAATGCAATAAAGTAAATTACACAATATTAAAAAATAATTACGGAGTTCCTATTGGAATGATGTGTATAAATTGGCATTTTGACATATCAGTAATAAATATATTAAGTGCTTTTATACCTGATAATATAAGTGTAAGCAAAGAAAAATCTAATAATAGATCTGAAGAAATAATACTAGACGCTATAAAAAAGGTTATTATAGGTGTAGATAGAGATGAAGTAGGAGCATCAGTATATAATAAAACTATAATAAAAAAGCTGTTTAGTCAGGGAATATTTGAATTTAAAGAAGCAGTACAAATTGTATCAAATTATCTGCATATATCTCATCACACTGTTTATTTGCATCTTAGGAGCATTAAAAATCAAAAAAAGTATAAAAATAATTAATTATTTGAATGCGGATGAAATTTATTATAAACTTCAAATAATCTTGAATTAGTAACATGCGTATATCTTTGTGTAGTTGCTATTGTTTCATGTCCTAACAATTCCTGAACGCCTCTAATTTCTGCATCATTATTAAGCAAATGTGTAGCAAAAGTATGTCTTAATGTATGAGGTGAAAAATCTATAGATATATTAGAATTTCTAATTAAACGTTTCATAGATGTTCTTATGCTTCTGTCACTTATGGGCTTTCCAAACCTATTTATAAATATATAATCATTAGTCTCGCCGTATTCTTTTTGTATAATTCTTCTCTTCTCCATATATATATCCCAATTTTCATATATTATAGGAAGAAGAGGGATATCTCTAACCTTAGAACCTTTACCGCATACCCTCAAAGTTTCAGAGCCTTTCTTTATCATGCTAAGTCTTAGAGAAGCTAATTCTGATACTCTTAATCCAATCGTATACATAAATAGAGCCATCATTTTATCTCTAAGCAATGTAAACTCTCCATTATCATCTATATTAAGTATGCTGTCCATATCTGATATTGATAAAAATTTTGCTATATGTTCTTCTCTTTTAGGACTTTTCATATCAACTATTCTTCTCTTATCCGAATAGTTGTTTCTTATCAAATATTTATAAAATTTTTTTATAGAAGATAAATGTCTTGAAGTTGTAGAATTAGTCAATCCTTTATTCTTTAAAAATGTTAAATAATCTCTAACTGCATAATGATCTGCATCTTCTATCAATATATTTTTACTTTCTAAAAATTTAGCATATTCTTTTAAGTCTTTATTATAGCTGTTAATAGTATGTGCTGCAAAATTTAAAGTTTGCAAATAATCACAAAACTCTTCAAGAAAATAATAAAATTTATTATCAGTAGAAACCCCATTATCCATAATAAAGCCTTTATAAAAAAAATCAAAAATTATATAAGAATATTATCGAAAGTTTATATTATAAATTTATGAAGTATGTTAACTAGATAAAATTTTTTAAAAAATAAATTTATTATTTTTTAATAAAAATATATTAATTAATAATTAAATTTATTTAATTTCTTTTTATCTGTAAGCCTCTATATGTATAGTAGGTTCTATACCTAATTTATTTCTTATAGCATTTTCAAAAACAGTTGCTTTTTCATGAGCATCAAATACTGTCATATCTTTTGGAAAACGCATGTGGAAAGTTATTTCGCTATGATCTCCATAAGTATGTATATGAAAATGATGAAGATTCAAATCTGAATTATCAATATTAATTTCTTCTGCTATTTTTTTTATATTTTCTATAGTCTCTTCTGAAGGATATTCGCCTATTAAAGGCTTTATACTTGATTTAATAACATCAAAAGCAGCATAAAATATTACAAGTGAAACTAATATACTTAATACGCTGTCAATCCACCAAAAATTTTTTCCTAATAAAATACCAACTAATATAATTATAGATGTAACACTGTCGCTTCTATGATGCCATCCGTCAGCATATAGAGATTTAGAACCTGATTTTCTATAACCCCAAAATGAATACTGAGCTAAAATTTCTTTAACCAAAATAGAAACTATCATGGCAATTATAGCTATCATAGTAAATGAAGCTGTTTTTTTATTCATAATATTTTTTACAGCTTCAGAAAAAAAGCTATAGCCTATAAATACAAGCATAATACCCACTATAAAGCTGGTTATCAATTCTATTCTTCCATGTCCGAAAGGGTGCTCTTTATCTGGAGGTCTTTTTGAAAAAATACCGCCTATTATAACAATAATGCTGCTTATACAGTCACTTAATGAATGCCAAGCATCAGCCATAATGGACAATGAACCCGTCAAAAGTCCTACTATATATTTAAAAGCAAATAATAATACATTTATGATAACAGAGACTATGCCTTCTACTATCATATATTTAGATTTTTTTTCATTACTGATATTCATTTTATTACCCCAAACTATTTAATTTTGACTGCAAAAGGATAATGAATTTGAAACAAAATGTCAATTATTCAAATATAAATTGTTGTTTACAGATTAGAAGGTTGTAACTTTTAATAAAATTATATAACTTATATTAGCTTCATCAAAATAAAATTAAATGCTTGATAAAACTTAACTTTTTTGTTAATATTCTGTTAACTAAGTTAATGAAAAAAATATAGAATAATAAAAGGAGAATAAATATGTCAAATACAGCATTTCTATTTCCAGGTCAAGGTTCTCAATGCGTAGGTATGGGAAAGTCTTTATATGATAATGTATCTGAATCCAAAGCAATATTTGATAAAGCTGCTAATATTTTAGATGACGTTGATATTAAAGCATTATGTTTTGAAGGCAGCGAAGAAGATCTTAAAAAAACAGAAAATACTCAGCCTGCTCTAGTAACAGTAGGCATGGCCGCTTATGAGGCATTAAAATCAAAAGGAGTAAAAGGAAATCTATTTGCAGGACATAGTTTAGGAGAGATTACTGCCCTCTCTGCTGCAGGATATATATCATTTGAAGATGCAGTAAAGATTGCAAGAACTAGAGGACTTTTAATGGCTAAAGCTGGTGCCGATGCTCCTTACGGAATGGCGGCAGTACTTGGATTAAGTTATGATGATGTTGCTAAATGCATGCCTGAAAATAAAGAAGTTGTTGCAGCTAATTATAATTTAAAAGATCAAATAGTTATATCTGGCTTATTAAGTGCTATAGAAGCTGTTACGCCAAAACTTCAGGAAGCTGGTGCTAAAAGAGTTATGCCTTTAAAAGTTTCAGGTGCTTTCCACTCTCCATTTATGAAGCCTGCAGCTGAAAGCCTAAAAGAATTTTTAGAAAAAATAGAGTTTCATAATAATGATAATAAAGTAATGTCTAATGTTACAGCTGAAGTGCATGTATTCGATTCAATAAAAGATAATCTTTATAAACAAATGTTTTCAACTGTAATATGGTATGACAGCATGATTAATATGCAAAAACAAGGTATTACAAAAATATATGAATGCGGACCTGGCAAAGTTTTAATAGGCATGAGCAAAAAAATTACTCCTGATATTGAAGCATTGCCTGTATTTGATATTGATTCATTGAACGCTGCTTTATAATTCAAGTATATAATAAGAGTAAAAAATTAATATTAGCAATAATAAATTTTTTACTCTT